>JANMFP010000081.1:0-3686 GCA_031378135.1 Variovorax sp.
CCATCACCCACCCTCCGAGTGCAGGATGCATGATCGGCCCGCCAGCAGACAGCGCATAAGCCGTGGAGCCCGTGGGCGAGGCGATGATGAGGCCATCAGCGCGCTGATTGGCCACAAAGCGGCCATCAATTTCTACGCGCAGCTCCACGAGCCCCGAGCCCGCGCCTCTGTTGATCACCACATCGTTGAGCGCCAGTGCATCAAACACGCATTGCCCATCTCGCATCACGCGCGCATGCATGAGCGGGCGCAGCTCCAGCTCATGCTCACCGCGCAGCATCGGATCGAGCGTATTTTTGTAATCGTCTAATGCAATATCTGTAATGAAGCCCAATCGGCCGTGGTTGATACCGATGAGAGGAATGCCGTAACGTGCGAGTTGGCGGCCGATGCCGAGCATCGTGCCATCGCCGCCGACGACCAAGGCCAGATCGCATTGCTCGCCGATTTGCGCCAAACTGAGCAGCGCGTGGCCATGCAAATCAGCGCTGGCAAAATTACTCGCACTCTCTGCCTCGAAACACACATCCATCCCTAAGCCGCTTAAGAAATGCGAGAGATCGATCAAGGTGTCTCGCGTGCTGGCGCTGGCAGCATGGTATTTGCCGATCAGCGCCGCATGGCGGAATTTGGAGGGTTTCAAAGCCATTTCTAAATTACAACATTAAAATGAATTTTTGCTGTATTTATCTTCATTATTTTTAAGCTGACCAACTTCTCATGGATGACCGGGCCAAGCTTTTGCTCAAAGCGCTGATCGAGCGATATATCGCCGATGGCCAGCCGATTGGCTCACGCACGCTTTCTCGCGCGAGCGGGCTGGATCTATCGGCCGCTACCATCCGCAATGTGATGAGCGATTTGGAAGAGCTCGGTCTCATTGCCTCGCCGCACACCAGCGCCGGCCGCATTCCTACGGCGCGCGGCTATAGGCTGGTTGTAGACACGATGCTCACGGTGGATCAAACGGGCTTGCCAACGCAGAGTCTTGCGAACCAGAGCATTGCAGCGGATCAGCCTCAGCGCGTGATCAGTAATGCGGCGAATCTTTTATCGTCTTTGTCGCAGTTCGTCGGCGTGGTGATTGCGCCGCGCAAAGCATCGGTGTTTCGGCATATTGAATTTTTGCGGCTCTCGGAAAAGCGTATTTTGGTGATCATCGTTGCGCCTGATGGCGATGTGCAAAACCGAGTGATTTTTACTGAGAGCGATTTCACGCAAAGCCAACTGATCGAGGCCTCGAATTTTTTAAACACGAATTACTCTGGCCTTGATTTGGCCCAAGTGCGCGAGCGCTTGAAGACCGAGATGGAGCAGCTTCAAGGCGAAATTGCCTCTCTGATGCAAGCGGCAGTGCAGGTGAGTTCAGAGGCGCTGGCCTCGGGTGATGGCGAGGTGGTGATTTCAGGCGAGAAGAATTTGCTGGAAGTGAGCGATTTCTCGCAAGACATGGGCCACCTGCGCCGTGCCTTTGGCATGTTTGAGCAAAAGGCGCAATTGCTGCGCTTGCTGGATGTATCGAGCCAGGCAGAGGGTGTGCGGATTTATATTGGCGGGGAGAGTCAAGTCGTCCCCGTGGAAGAGCTTTCCGTGGTGAGTGCGCCGTACACGGTGGATGGGCAAGTGGTGGGCAAGCTCGCCGTGATCGGCCCGACGCGCATGCCCTATGAGCGCATGATTCAAATTGTGGACATCACATCGAAGCTCGTGGGCAATGCATTGAGTCAAGGCCAATCTTCTCAGTCTGCGCTCAGATTGCCGTGATTCGCATGCTATAATTTTCTTCTCTTGTGCGGCTGTAGCTCAGTTGGATAGAGTATCTGGCTACGAACCAGAGGGTCGTGGGTTCAATTCCTGCCAGCCGCACCATTTTTTCTTCGTATTTTGATCGTCAAGGTTTGAATACATCGGCTTGTAGCGCAGCCTGGTAGCGCACTTGCATGGGGTGCAAGGGGTCGCGAGTTCGAATCCCGCCAAGCCGACCAAATATCCCCCCAAGGATGTCAATAAGGCTTCGTGTACAGATGACACGAAGCCTTTTTTGTTGTTCAGTTGTTGAATGGCCCTGCGCTGCAAGTTCGATGTAGAGCGTATCCGTCGCGCCAGATTATGACTAAAAACGCCAGCAGCCGGCATAAAATCGGCACGAAGTGCTATTGATTTTGTAGTGATCTCAGCAAAAGTTTGAGCGTTAAAATCACAGCATCTCATCACCCGCTGCCGTGCAGGCATGCCCTGATCATGAATACTTCTATTGCTACAGCCTCTATCCGCTTGACCGAGATCAAGCTGCCTTTGGATCATGCGCCGCTGGCTTTGCGGCTAGCTGTTTGCCAGCGATTGAATATCAAAGACGATGAGTTGCTTGAATTGCACATTGCTCGGCGTGGGTATGACGCGCGGCGGCGCAGTGATATCCAATTTATCTACACATTGGATGTGGTGACGAGCGATAACGCTGCTGCGCTGGCTCGTTCGCAGAAAAATCCTAAGCAGGCTTTGCACACGAGCATCACGCCGGATACGGATTACAAGACCGTGGCTCGCGCGCCGCATCGTGAATTCAAACGGCCTGTGGTGATCGGCCTTGGGCCTTGCGGTTTGTTTGCCGCTCTCAATTTAGCGCAGATGGGTTTTAAGCCCATCGTGTTGGAGCGCGGGCGCGTGGTGCGGGAGCGAACCAAGGATACCTGGGGCTTTTGGCGCAAGCGTGAGCTCAAGGTGGAGAGCAATGTGCAGTTTGGCGAGGGCGGAGCCGGCACGTTTTCCGATGGGAAGCTGTGGAGCCAGGTGAAAGATCCGCTGTTTCATGGGCGCAAGGTGATGCAGGAGATGGTGCGCGGCGGCGCGCCGGAGGAGATTTTGTATGTGAGCAAGCCGCATGTGGGCACGTTTCGGCTGGTGAAGGTGGTGGAGTTTTTGCGCGAAGAGATCATTCGCTTGGGCGGCGAAGTGCGCTTCTCGACTCAGGTGGTGGATTTGAAGATTGAAGGCGGTATGCTGCGCGGCCTCGCGACGGATCATCCCGAGCGTGGGCGAGAGGAGATTGACGCCGAGCATGTGATCATGGCGCTTGGGCATAGCGCACGCGATACGTTTGAAATGTTGGTGGAACGCGGCGTGTATGCGGAGGCCAAGCCGTTTAGCGTGGGCTTTCGGATTGAGCATCCGCAGAGCCTGATTGATCGGGCGCGCTTTGGGCCGAATGCGGGCAACGAGTTGCTAGGCGCGGCGGATTACAAGCTGGTGCACCATGCGGGCAACGGCCGCAGTGTGTATAGCTTTTGCATGTGCCCGGGCGGCACGGTGGTGGCGGCGAGCAGCGAGGCGGGGCGCGTGGTGACGAATGGCATGAGCCAGTATTCGCGCAATGAGCGCAATGCGAATGCGGGGATTGTGGTGGGCATTGAGCCCAGCGATTTTGACTTTGATGTGCTAGGGAAGCCGCTGGTGGGGAAACCGCTTGTTGGAGAGAAAGAGCGTGGGCAAGTGTTGGCTGGAATGCGCTTTCAACGGGCGCTTGAGAGCGGCGCATATTTACTTGGCGGCGAAGATTACAACGCGCCGGGGCAGCGCGTGGGCGATTTTTTGCGCAACATCGCGAGCAAAGAATTGGGCGAAGTGATCCCGAGCTACAAGCCGGGCGTGCATCTCACGAACCTAGGCGATGCAAAGCAGCCTGCGCT
>JANMFP010000084.1:0-22395 GCA_031378135.1 Variovorax sp.
AACAATTCTTGCTCAAAAGCCTCTTGCGCCTCCTCGTCGTAGAGAAGCTGAGTCGCATCGTCAATCTGCTCATGAATCAATGTCGATGATGCACCCGTACTGTGAAGTAGTGAGCTTTGGATTTCCGTTTGCAGGTGCGAACTGGATGTTGTTACCGAGCCGACTTGTGGCACGCGGCGTCCCAAAATCTTACTCAGCACGCGCTTAGGCATCGATAGCAAACTACTTTGCGATTTGTGCCATGGCATATCCTTCACGCCGTATTGTTCGTGCGAGTCGTCACTCTTGACTTGCGCCCAATCGGGCGTGATGGGTGCAGCTGTCGCTGCGATTTTTGTATTGGTTTCAGCTGTCTTTAACTGTTGGTTTAAAACAAGCGAGGACTGCTCTGGCACAGGCTGAGAAAGAAGCTCAGACAAAAGCTTAGGCACTGGCAAGCCTGGCAAATCTGTGGCGAAGTCATCCGCTAGATCCGGGGAGTCTTCTAACGAAAATGTGGACCCACGCTGCGGTAGATAAGCATACACATCGGCCACAGCTTCGTCTGCAGGCAACTTGGCAGACTGATCCTTGTGCGTGCCTTGCATCAAAGATGAGGTTTGCTCTGCAAGCAACTCCAGCTCGCGCTCTTGCAAAGCCATGCGCTTACGCCGCTCTATGAGCCACAACGCGCCAAGCCCCAATAAGCTCGCAGCACCTGCATACATCAAGGGATGATTAAAGCGATCGTCACGTGCTTTGGAAAGCTGCGCTTGCAGCTCAATCGCTTGGGCTTTTGCAGCTGCCGATTCCTGCGCTTGGGCTTCGGCTCGCAGTAGCAAGCGCTTGCGTTCAGATTGCCGCTCTTGGGCCACCTCGGGTTCTTGGCTCAAGCTCTCCCATAAGTCGCGAGCTTTTTCACGATCTATTCCCGCTGCTGATGGCTCTATTGATAACTCTAAGCTGTTGCGAAGAACAGGCTGCGTGGCTTGATCAAAGGCCAAAGGATCTTGCAAGATCAAACGAGATTGGGGCGTCACTGATAATGCGCTCGGCGTCTCAGATGGCTTGAATGGATTCGCCGAAATGTTTTGCACCACGGACCTGTCCTACCAAGCAGGCAGCATGCGCGCGAAGCCACTTGGGGCATGACGCTCATTGTCAAAGCTCACCTCTTCGTAGGCATCCGGGCGAGAGAGCAGTTCGCGTAAAAGCAAATTATTCATCGCATGCCCCGAGCGAAAAGCAGAGTATGCCGCCAGCAAAGGCTTGCCTAAGCAATACAAATCACCCATGGCATCAAGTATTTTGTGCTTCACAAACTCATCGTCATAGCGCAAGCCACCGCTGTTGAGCACCTTGTAATCGTCCATCACGATGGCATTGTCTAAACCACCGCCTAAACCCAGGCCTTTGGCACGAAGCGTTTCCACATCCTTCGTGAAGCCAAACGTGCGAGCGCGAGCAATATCGCGGGCGTAATTTCCAGTAGAAAGATCAAACTCCACGACTTGACCCGTGGCATCCACCGCGGGATGGCCAAATTCGATTTCAAAGCTCAGCTTAAAGCCTTCAAATGGAGACAAGCGCGCCCACTTAAGCTGCTCACCCTGGCCTAGACGCACTTCTATTTCTTTAAGCACGCGCACAAATCGTTTCGGCGATTGTTGTGTGACAACTCCCGCACTTTGCAGCAAAAATACAAACGAGGATGAGGAGCCATCCAAAATTGGCACTTCTTCTGCTGTGATGTCAATGTAGAGATTATCAATCCCTAGGCCCGAGCAGGCAGAGAGCAAATGCTCAATCGTTTGCACTCGCACATTCGGTTGATGGGGTGCACTGATGCTGGTGGCCATGCGCGTATCTGTCACTGAAACACTGCTGACTGGAATATCAACTGGCTTCAACAAGTCCACACGACGAAACACAATACCGGTACCCGCCGCTGCTGGCCGCAGGCAGAGCTCAACTCTCTGTCCGCTATGGACACCGACACCGGTGGCTTTCACCAAGGATTTGATCGTTCTTTGTAACAACACATTGTAATTTTAGTAGACAAAAAGCATTAAGGCGTTGAGGGCATCACCTCCTTGCGGAAATGATGCCCTCAACGCCTCAGCTGTCGCTTGTCGCGGCAAATCAATCAGCTTGTTTGCGCAAAAACGCCGGAATCTCTAAATCGTCCATGCCGCCAGCTGAAAGCGCGTCTACTTTGGCTGTGGCTTGCGTACGATTGGTGCGCCATACGCTAGGGATTTCTACACTGCCGTAGCCGCTCGGTTGCGCAGAGCCCATGCCTGCGTTAGCAACAGCGCTTTGTCCAACAACGTGATTCACAGTTGGAATCATTGGCGCGCCAAATGCATCATCAGTGCCTGTGCGCACCACCTGCATCGGAGGTGCAACACGACGTGAGCCTTGGCGCGAGAGGCCTGTTGCAACAACGGTCACGCGGATGTTGTCTCCCAAATTGTCATCGTAGGCTGTGCCATAGATCACATGCGCATCGGGCGATGCATAAGCGCGTATCGTGTTCATCGCGAGCTTGGATTCAGAGAGTTTGAGTGAACCCTTCGCCGCAGTAATGAGTACTAGCACGCCTTTCGCGCCCGAAAGATCAATACCTTCCAGCAGGGGGCAGGCCACGGCTTGCTCCGCCGCAATACGGGCGCGATCTGGGCCATTGGCCGCAGCGGTGCCCATCATGGCTTTGCCGGGCTCGCCCATCACGGTGCGCACGTCTTCAAAGTCCACGTTCACATGGCCAGGCACATTGATGATCTCAGCTATGCCGCCCACCGCATTTTTAAGCACATCGTTGGCATGCGCAAAAGCTTCGTCTTGCGTGATGTCGTCGCCCAGGACTTCAAGCAATTTTTCGTTGAGCACCACGATCAAGGAATCCACATTAGCTTCCAGCTCTGCAAGGCCAGCGTCCGCATTGCTCATGCGGCGGCCACCTTCCCAGTCAAACGGCTTGGTGACCACACCGACAGTCAGAATACCCATCTCACGCGCCACTTTCGCAATCACGGGCGCAGCGCCTGTGCCCGTGCCGCCACCCATGCCCGCAGTGATGAAGAGCATGTGCGCGCCATCAATGGCGCTGCGAATATCGTCTTCTGCACTGTGCGCGCTATCGCGGCCTTTGTCGGGCTTGCTTCCAGCGCCTAGGCCGGATGTGCCGAGTTGAATGGTCTTGTGTGCCGCGCTGCGAGCAAGAGCTTGTGCATCGGTATTAGCCGCCACAAACTCCACGCCTTGAACGCCGCAAGCAATCATGTGCTCCACAGCATTGCCGCCGCCACCGCCTACACCGATCACCTTGATCTGTGTGCCTTGGTTGAATTCTTCAACTTCAATCATTTCAATACCCATGTTAGATCTCCTTAAATGCTGTGTTAACTAATTTGTAGGTGCCTCGGGCGCAGGTTATGTGTCCAGGACCTGCTCCAGGCAGGCGTGGTGGACTTGCACCTGCGAGATAAAGTTTGTGGAACATGCTAAAAATTCCCCACCACAAAATCTTTAAAACGTGAAAAAGCTGTGGACACCGAACCGCTTTTTTGCGCCACCTTGTAGCCGCGCATCCGTGCCATACGCGCCTCTTCAAGCAGGCCCATCACAGTGGCAGCACGGGGCTGCGACACCATATCGGCCAGAGCCGCGCTGTATTGAGGTAGGCCGCGTCGCACAGGCTTGAGGAAAATGTCTTCCCCCAACTCCAGCATGCCTGGCATCATGGCACTGCCGCCCGTGATCACGATGCCAGAAGAAAGCACCTCTTCGTAGCCTGATTCACGAATCACTTGCAATACCAGCTGATAAATTTCTTCCACGCGCGGCTCAATCACACCTGATAGCGCTTGCTTGCCCAACATGCGTGGCCCACGATCACCCAAGCCCGGCACTTCCACCTGCGCTTGTGGATCAGCAAGCAACTGCTTCGCACAACCACTTTCTACCTTGATCTCTTCAGCATCTTTGGTGGGTGTACGCAAGGCCATGGCGATATCGCTGGTGATCAAATCACCAGCAATCGGAATCACTGCTGTATGACGAATCGCACCTCCCGTGAAGATCGCCACATCGGTCGTGCCTGCGCCGATGTCCACCATGGCGACGCCCAAATCTTTTTCATCTTCGGTCAGCACAGCTTTGCTGGAAGCATGTGGATTGAGCATCAGTTGCTCAACTTCTAAGCCGCAACGGCGCACGCATTTGATAATGTTTTCTGCCGCACTTTGCGCACCCGTGACCAAGTGAATTTTGGCTTCCAAGCGAATGCCGCTCATGCCAATCGGCTCGCGCACATCTTGCCCATCAATCACAAATTCTTGAGGCTCGACCAAGAGCAAGCGCTGATCGGTAGAGATATTGATGGCCTTGGCCGTCTCTACCACCCGCGCCACATCAGCCGCAGTCACTTCACGGTCTTTCACAGCCACCATACCGCTTGAATTGATGCCGCGAATATGGCTGCCTGTGATGCCGGTATAAACGCGATTGATCTTGCAATCAGCCATGAGCTCCGCTTCTTTCAGCGCCTGCTGAATGCTTTGTACGGTCGCATCAATATTGACCACTACACCGCGCTTGAGTCCATTGCCAGGAGACACGCCCAAACCCGCGAGCTTGAGCTCACCGCCAGCCAAAACTTCAGCCACCACCACCATCACTTTAGAGGTGCCGATATCCAAACCAACCACGAGATCTTTGTATTCTTTTGCCATCTTTGCCTCTTACTTTTTCTCTGGCGTCGCAGCGGCTACCGTAGACACACCTTGCAGCCGAATCGCATACCCTTCGCCGTGGCGCAAATCCACAGATTCCACGCGATCGAATCCCGAGCGCTGGTAGGAGGCGAGAACCTGTTTGTGTGTTGCCAAAAATTTCTGCAAACGCGCTGTTACCTCTTCCGAACTGCCGCGCCCCAATTCCATTTGTGCGCCGCTGTCTAATTGCAAGCGCCAGCCGTTGCGGCCAGAAAGTTCGAGTTGCTCAATCGTTACATCGAAGGGCTGAAACACTTGGGAGAGCTGTCGATACATCGACAGCACGTTGCCAGATGATCCTTCTGCGCCCACCAAACGCGGCAACTCCTCAGCTTGCGCGTCGCCAGCATTTGCTTCAAACACTTCGCCCAAACTATTGACCATGCGAGACTCGCTGTCCGCCCCCCAAAATCCACTGCTGCGATGCTCTTCCAAAATCACCCGAAGCCGATTGGGGAACTCGCGGCGCACAGTGGCTTTGCGAACCCAAGGCACAGACTCAAACACCGCACGCGTCTGCGCTAAATCAAGCGTGAAGAAATTACCGCTGATGCGCCCACCCACGTTTGCTTGAAGCGTGAGCGCGTTGTGGTGCGTTGTGTCGCCAACGACGACAATTTTTGACACGGCAAACACAGGTTGCGCCAGCACCCAACGCACGACCAGCCCCAAACTGGCAAGGCATGCTGCAGCTCCCAAGACCAATGCAGCGATGTTCATCAGGCGCACATCCATGGGCGCGACCACGCTAGGTTCGCTCATGTTTGACCAATTCGCTGCCATGTTCATGCACGTACTCCATCCAGCTTAGCGCTGGCAAGCACATCTTCGCAAAGCTGCTCATAGCTGATGCCAGCGGCGCGAGCTGACATGGGCACAAGAGAATGACTCGTCATACCCGGTGAAGTGTTGATCTCCAGCAAGTAAGGCTTGCGCGTTTTGGCATCAATCATCACATCAGCACGCGCCCAAGCTCGGCAACCTAAGCTCTGGTAAGCCTTGAGCACCAATGCTTGAATCGCCTCTTCCTCACCAGCGGGCAAGCCGCAAGGTACCAAGTATTTCGTCTCTTCACCAAAGTATTTGTTGTGATAATCGTAATTGCCATCGGGGGCAACAATACGGATCACAGGCAATGCACGCGCTGCGCCGCCCACACTCAGCACGGGGCAAGTCACTTCATCGCCAGAAATAAACTGCTCGCAGAGCACCAAATCATCGTGCCGTGCGGCCAATTCATAAGCGGCATCGCATTGGCTGGCTTCAGTTACTTTCGCCAAACCAATGGTGGAACCCTCGCGCGCAGGTTTCACGATCATTGGGCTGCCAAGATCATTAAATGCTTGAGCAGTCTCAGCGCCGCTGCGCACCATGCGCCAATCTGGCGTAGGTAAGCCCTCAAAACGCCAAATGCGTTTGGTCATGATTTTGTCAATCGCCACGCTAGAGGCCATCACACCAGAGCCAGTGTAGGGTATGCCCAATAACTCCAACGCGCCTTGCACCGTGCCGTCTTCCCCATGGCGGCCATGCAACGCAATAAAGCAACCCGCAAAACCTTCTTTTTTCAACTCAACCAAATCACGCTCTGCCGGATCAAAAGCATGAGCATCAATCCCACGCGAAGTCAGGGCTTCCAGCACGCCTTTGCCAGACATGAGCGAGACTTCTCTCTCTGAGGAGGAGCCTCCGAATAACACTGCGATTTTTCCGAATTTGCTCATCTTTTTAAAGTGCCATTCCGCGTGATTATTACGCAATTTGCTCCTAATTTCGTAGCATTTTTCATTTTGATAGCTTTTATGTGGTGTTTTTGCTATTTATTGCATAGCAGCCAATTTGCCTGGGACCGCACCGATTGAGCCCGCGCCCATGCAAATCACCACATCACCAGCGCGAGCAGCATCACGCACGGCTTGTGGCATGGTTTCAATATCGTCCACAAAAACAGGCGCAACCTTACCCACCACGCGCAGCGCCCGCGTCAAAGCCCGGCCATCTGCTGCAATGATGGGCGCTTCGCCAGCGGCATACACCTCGCTGAGCAGCACCAAATCGGCATCACTGAGCACCTTGACAAAATCTTCAAAGCAATCGCGCGTGCGGCTGTAGCGGTGCGGTTGGAAGGCGAGCACAATGCGTTGGCCGGGAAACGCGCCACGCGCAGCAGCCAATGTGGCTGCCATCTCGACGGGATGGTGACCATAATCATCAATCACGCAAAACGTACCGCCGCCGTTTTCAGGCTTCACCGGCATATCTCCATAGCTTTGGAAACGCCTGCCTACGCCTTTGAAATCAGCGAGCGCTTTCTGAATCGCTGAGTCGGGTATATCCAGCTCAGTGGCAATCGCAATCGCGGCCAAAGCATTACGCACATTGTGATCACCGGGCAAATTCAGCGTGATCGCCAAATCCGGCAAAGTCACGCCGTTGCGACGTTGCACCGTGAAATTCATTTGCCCACTCGCCGGTTGCACATTGATCGCTCGAACTTGCGCGCCTTCATTCAGACCATAGGTGGTGATCGGGCGAGCGACTTGGCTCAAAATACTTTGCACACCGGGATCATCTGAGCAAAGCACGGCAGCACCATAAAAAGGCATGCGATGCAAGAAGTCGACGAATGCGGCTTTGAGCTTATCCATGCTCTGGCCATAGGTGTCCATATGATCGGCGTCGATATTGGTGATCGTTGCCATCACGGGCAGCAGATTCAAAAACGAGGCATCGGATTCGTCGGCTTCCACCACAATGAACTGCCCTGAGCCAAGCTTGGCATTCGCTCCTGCGCTGTTGAGCCGCCCACCAATCACAAAGGTGGGGTCTAGCCCCGCTTCGGCAAGCACACTGGCCACCAGGGAAGTCGTCGTCGTCTTACCATGCGTGCCAGCAATCGCAATACCTTGCTTCATGCGCATCAGCTCAGCCAGCATCACTGCACGCGGCACGATAGGAATGCGTCTTTCACGCGCTGCGATCACTTCCGGGTTGTCGTCTTTAACTGCCGTAGAGGTGACGATACAGTCTGCATCGGCAATGTTGGCAGCGGTATGTCCCACTACTGCACGAATCCCCAAAGCTCGCAGGCGCTGCAACACTGCGCCATCGCTCAAATCCGAGCCAGAAATTTTGTAGCCCAAGTTTTGCAGCACCTCGGCAATGCCGCTCATGCCTGCACCACCAATGCCAACAAAGTGAATATGACGAATAGCGTGTTTCATGTTGTGTTATTTCGCAAAAGCCTCACAGGCCTGCACCACCTTCTCTGTAGCATCAATTTTTCGCAAAGAATAGGCGTTTCTCCGGCATAGAATATGTGCGGAATGCTCATCATTTGATAGCAATTGAATCACGCGATCTACTGTAAGTGCAGGCTGCGGCACCAGCGTTGCGGCACCTTGATCGCTCAAAAACTTAGCGTTCGCGGTTTGATGGTCGTCCACCGCAAACGGGAACGGCACAAAGACAGCCGCCGCGCCCACTGCAGCAATCTCGCTGACTGTAGAAGCACCTGCTCGGCAAATCACCAAGTCTGCATCGGCAAAAGCCTTGGCCGTGTCAGCAATAAAAGGCGTGAGGTCAGCCTCTACCCCAGCAGCCGCGTAATTGACACGTAACTGCTCAATTTGCTTTTCGCCGCCTTGATGAATCACCTGCGGGCGTTCACTCACAGGCATCTTTTGCAAGGCCTGCGGAATCACCTCATTCAAAGCTTTCGCACCCAAACTGCCGCCTACAACGAGCAATTTCATGCGCCCTGTTCGGTTCGCGAATCGCTCATCTGGCGGTGCCTGCTCCAAAAATTCCTTGCGCAAAGGATTGCCAATCCATTCGCCTTTTTTGAACACACCGGGGAAGGTGGTGAACACGCGATCTGCCACCTCGGCTAGCACCTTGTTCGCCATGCCCGCCACAGAATTTTGCTCATGCAAGATCAAAGGTTTGCCGAGTAGCACAGCCATCATGCCAGCAGGAAAAGTGATGTAGCCACCCAGCCCCACCACCACATCAGGTTTCACGCGGCGGATCACGCCAATGCTCTGCCAAAAGGCTTTGAGCAAGCGCAGCGGCAAAAAAGCCAAAGTCACCAAGCCTTTGCCGCGAACGCCTGAGAAATCAATGTGCTCAAAGGCAAAACCGCGCGGCGGCACAAGCCGAGATTCCATGCTGTCTGGTCCGCCTAGCCAATGCACACTCCAGCCCTTCTCGCGCAAAGCTTCAGCCACTGCCAAACCCGGGAAGATATGCCCGCCCGTACCACCCGCCATCACCAACGCTGTCTTCGTGCCCGTCTTCATGACCGCCCACCCCGCATCATCTCTTTGTTCTCGTAGTCAATGCGCAAAACAACGGCCAGCGCAACCAAATTCATCAAAATTGCCGAGCCGCCGTAGCTCATCAGCGGCAAGGTCAAGCCCTTGGTAGGCAATGCGCCAAGATTCACACCCATGTTGATGAAAGCTTGGAAACCAATCCACAAACCCACACCTTGTGCGACAAGACCAGCAAACACGCGATCCAGCGCAATGGATTGCCGGCCAATGTGCATGATGCGGCGCGTCAGCCAGAAGAAGAGCCCGATGATGACCAATACGCCAACCAGCCCAAACTCTTCGCCAATGACAGCCAGCAAGAAATCGGTATGTGCTTCGGGCAACCAATGCAGCTTTTCTACGCTACCGCCCAAGCCCACGCCAAACACCTCGCCACGACCAATCGCAATTAGCGCATGCGAGAGTTGGTAGCCCTTGCCGAGCGCATGCTTTTCATCCCAAGGATTGAGATACGCAAAAATCCGCTCACGCCGCCAGTCAGAAAACCACACCATCATCGTGAAAGCCAATACCACCACAAACGCGATCAAGAAAAACATTCGCGCATTCACGCCACCCAAAAACAAAATACCCATGGCGATCACAGCAATCACCATGAATGCACCCATGTCCGGCTCAGCAAGTAGCAGCAAGCCGACCACGCCAATGGCGACTGCCATCGGCAGCACGGCGCGAAAGAAACGCTCTTTCACTTCCATCTTGCGCACCATGTAATCTGCGGCATAGAGCAGCACCGCAAATTTCGCCAACTCCGAGGGCTGAAAATTCATGAAGCCCAGGAAAATCCAACGACGCGCACCATTGACCACCTTGCCGATGCCTGGAATAAGCACAGCAATCAGCAGCAGCAAAGACGCAACAAACAACCAAGGCGCAAGCTTCTCCCACGTATGCACAGGAATCTGAAACGCCAGCAGCGCCACGCTGACAGCAATCACCAACGAAAAAAGATGCCGCAATAAGAAATGTGTGTGCGCATACTTGGCAAAGCGCGGGTTATCAGGCAGCGCAATCGAGGCGGAATACACCATGATCAAGCCCCAAATCAGCAGGCTCACTATCACCCAAACCAAGGGCTTGTCCACGCCCATCACATTGGCTGCGCCGCGCGGTGCGCTGCCAATGCTGGTTCGCACGGGCAGCACATCGGATGTGGCTGTGCCCAAGCTTTGCTTGATGCGCTGGAGCCAGCTTGTTTGCACCGCTTCGCTCATGCGCCCTCCAAGATCGAAACGCCTGCTTCGTCGGCTATTTGCTTGACGGCTTTTACAAACACTTCCGCGCGATGCTTGTAATCTTTGAACATGTCAAAGCTCGCGCAGGCTGGCGAGAGCAACACAGCATCGCCCGCATGTGCAAGCTGCGAAGCTGCCTTCACAGCGTCTTCCATGCTGACTGCCGTCTGCACACTCACGCCCGTATCCGCCAAAGCTTGTTGGATCAGAGCAGCATCGCGCCCGATCAAAACGACAGCTCGTGCATACAAAGAGACAGGCTGTGCCAGAGGCGAAAAATCCTGTCTCTTGCCTTCGCCACCCAAGATCACCACGATCTTGCGCTCTGCGCCTAAGCCCGAGAGCGCAGCGGCCGTTGCGCCCACATTCGTGCCCTTGCTGTCGTCGAAATACGCCACATCGCCCACGGTGCCCACAGGCTCCACGCGATGCGGCTCACCCCGATATTCACGCAAACCGTAGAGCATGGCGGACAAGCTGCATCCTGCCGCGCTGGCCAAAGCCAAAGCAGCCAGCGCATTCAACGCGTTATGCCGCCCGCGAATACGCAGTGCATCAGCCGGCATGAACCGCTGAAGATGGATTTCCACCTCATCGCCCCTATCATTTCTACGGCGCTTTTGCGTTTCATCGGCCTCTAACGCACGCACCAGCCAAGTCATGCCGCCCACCGTTTCAATGCCGTAATCCCCGGGGCGCTGCGGCAAATCTGCTCCGAAGCTGATGTCGCTGCGCTGCGGTTTGCCTTTGATGAGCGGCGGGCGCATCGCGAGCACTGCAGGGTCGTCACGGTTGAGCAGCATCGGCGGCGCACCCAAGCTGTGCGCGCCGAAAATGCGCGCCTTGGCTGCGCTGTAGGCAGCCATGTCACCATGCCAATCCAAATGATCTTGTGTGAGATTAAGCACGGTACCCATCGTGGGTATGAAATCTTGCACACCCTCCAACTGAAAACTCGACAGCTCTAGCACCCAGACTTCAGGCAAGTTTTGAGTATCGCTCTGATCGTCATTTTGTGCATCGATTTGCTGCGTGAGCGTATCGAGCAAAGTGGGGCCGATATTGCCAGCCACGGCCACTGTTTTTCCAGCTCGCTCCACCAACTGACCTGTGAGTGCCGTGACTGTGGTTTTGCCGTTCGTCCCAGTAATCGCCAAAATCTTAGGTTGATAGGTTTGACTGCTTTTCAGGCTTTGCAAGCCCATCCAAAACAAGTCTAATTCACCCCAAACCGGCAAACCCATTGCGCGGGCTGCTCCTAAAACAGGAGCTATTTGCATGGGCGACAAGCCTGGGCTGCGGCACACGGCGCGAATCTCTTGGCCTTGCACCAAATCTTCTGAAAAGCTCGCCACCACTTGGAACTTTACACTCGGGGCTTGCGCTTTCAAATCTACCAAACCCGGCGGTTGCTCCCGCGTATCCACCACCAATACCTGCGCACCATGCCTTGCGCACCAGCGCGCCATGGCCAAGCCTGAGCTGCCTAAGCCCAGAATCAAAATGGGTAAATCTTTGAGTTGCTCCACGTTTATCTCAATTTCAAAGTGGACAAACCAATCAGGCAAAGCAGCATCGTGATGATCCAAAACCGCACCACGACTTGCGTCTCTTTCCAACCCGATTTTTCAAAATGATGGTGCAGCGGTGCCATCTTCAAAATGCGCCTGCCCTCGCCGTATTTCTTCTTCGTGTATTTAAAGTAAGTCACTTGCAGCATCACCGAGAGCGCCTCCACGACGAAGATGCCGCCCATGATGGCCAGCACGATCTCTTGCCGCACGATCACAGCTATCGTGCCGAGTGCTCCGCCCAGCGCAAGCGCGCCCACATCGCCCATAAACACCTGCGCAGGGTGCGTGTTGAACCACAAAAAGGCCAAGCCCGCCCCAGCCATCGCCGAGCAAAAAATCAGCAGCTCGCCCGAGCCTGGAATGTGCGGGAAAAATAAATACTTGGAATACACCGAGCTGCCTGTCACATAAGCAAACACACCCAGCGCTGAGCCCACCATCACCACAGGCATGATAGCCAAGCCATCCAAGCCATCGGTCAAGTTCACGGCATTGCTCGATCCCACGATCACGAGATACGTCATGATCACAAAACCAAACACGCCCAGCGGATAGCTGATCTCTTTGAAAAACGGCACTTGCAAGCCAGCCTTGGGCGGCAAGTTCACATCAAAGCCCGATTGCACCCAAGAAATGAAGAGCTGCAACACACGAAGATTGCTGCTCTCTGAAATGCTGAACACCAAATACAGCGCAGCTACCAAGCCAACCACAGATTGCCAGAAATATTTTTCGCGGCTGCGCATGCCTTCTGGATCTTTATTGACCACTTTGCGCCAATCATCGACCCAACCAATCGCACCAAAACCCAGCGTCACGATCATCACAATCCAAACGAAGCGATTCGTCCAGTCAAACCAGAGCAAGGTAGAGATTGCAATCGAGAGCAAGATCAACACGCCACCCATCGTTGGCGTGCCGCTCTTGGCCAAATGTGTTTCCATGCCGTAGCCACGCACGGGTTGCCCAATTTTGAGTGAGGCTAAATAACGAATCACCCAAGGGCCAGCGAATAGGCCGATCAGCAATGCCGTCATCGCGGCCATCACAGCGCGAAAAGTCAAATATTGAAAAACGCGGAAAAAGCCAAATTCGGGGGAAAGGCTTTGCAACCAGCTTGCAAGACTAAGCAGCATGAGAAGTCTCCTCGTTGTACTTAAGCAGCATGTGCTGTCTCCTTGTTGTTATCTTTTGTACTGTTTTGTGTTGAGGCTGTTTGAGCAGTCGCTTGACCAGCCAACTCAATGGCGTGCACCACACGCTCCATCTGCATAAAGCGAGAGCCTTTGACGAGCACGCTGCGGTAATGCGGCAGATCAGCAATGACAGCGTTGCATAAAGATTCCATGCCGCCGAAATGCCGCGCACCCGGAAACACCGCTGCGCCATATCGCATCTGCTCGCCCATGCAGAGCATCGTTTCAATGCCGCGCTCAGCTGCGTATTCGCCAATCTCTGCGTGAAACTCAGGCCCTTGATCACCGACTTCGCCCATGTCACCGAGAATGAGCAGATGAGGCGCAGGCAATTCAGCCAGCACATCAATTGCTGCGCGTACAGAATCCGGATTGGCATTGTAGGTGTCGTCAATCACGTTGTAAATTTTGCTGCCGAGCTGAATGCGCAAGGCGCGCGAGCGGCCTTTCACAGCTTCAAAAGCTTCCAAGCCTTGCACGATGGTTGCCAGCGGTACGCCTGCGCCTAGGGCTGCTGCGCTTGCCGCCAAAGCGTTTTTCACGTTGTGTCGCCCTGCAATTCGTAGCTGACAGCTTGCTGAGCCTAGCGGGGTGGCAAAACGTACGCGCCAAGAAGCCTCGTGCCATTCAGCCTGCCCCGTCACATCTGCAGGAATCGCACCGCTTGAAAAACAAATTTGCTCGCGCCCACCGGCTAAACCACGCCACAAAGCAGAATAAGCGTCATCCGAAGGAAACACAGCCACGCCGTGCAGTGGTAAAGCACTGATCACACTGCCATTTTCTTGCGCAACAGCTTCTACGCTGTGCATGAACTCTTGATGCTCGCGTTGTGCGTTGTTCACCACGGCAACGGTAGGTTGCGCCAGAGCGGAGAGGTAAGCAATTTCTCCGGGATGGTTCATGCCGAGTTCAATCACCGCGATTTGGTGTTCCGCGCGCAGGCGCAACAGCGTGAGCGGCACACCAATATCGTTGTTTAAATTGCCTTGCGTGGCCAAGCTGTGCTCTGGGCTCAGCGCCCGGAGGATGCTCGCAATCATTTGCGTGACGGTTGTTTTGCCATTGCTTCCCGTTACTGCGATCAAACGCAAATCAAACTGCGCGCGCCAAGCAGCGGCGAGTTCGCCCAAAGCGCGCTTAGCATCGCGCACGATCAAACCGGATAATCCCGACTCTTGCAAACCGCGCTCTGCAATCGCAGCCACAGCACCAGCGGCTTTGGCTTGCGGTAAGAATTCATGCGCATCGAATCGCTCGCCTTTGAGTGCTACAAACAAATCGCCAGCAGCCAAGCTACGCGTATCGGTATGAACACGGCTGATTTGGGTTGATTCATCGCCCACCAAGGTGCAGGCGATTTGGCGGCTGCTGAGTAAGTTAGCGGCTTGGCGCAGGCTCATCATCGTCATGCGGCTTCTCCTCGCGCGCCCAGTGGTCTTGCTGCAAGTGCTGCTCGCGCTTCTTTAGTGTCTGAAAATGGATGCTTTACGCCAGCGATTTCTTGATAATCTTCATGGCCTTTGCCGGCAATCAGGATCACATCGTCGCTTGTCGCATACTGCGCTGCCCAGCGAATCGCATGTTTGCGATCAAGCTCTTGGTGGATTTTTGAAGTGCTTCCTGCAAAACCTGACATCACTTGGTTTGCAATCGTTTGCGGTGATTCATTGCGCGGGTTATCGCTGGTTACGATGATGTGGTCAGCACCGGATTCAACGGCTTGCGCCATCAGCGGGCGCTTCAATGGATCACGATTGCCACCGCATCCAAACACACACCAGAGCTTGCCACCACGCGCTTGCGCTACGCCTCTTAAAGCGGCCAGTGCTTTTGCCAGTGCATCAGGCGTGTGCGCATAATCCACCACCATCAGAGGTTGCAGAGTCTCAGCAACCAATTCCATGCGGCCCGGCACAGCCGTGCAACGCGAGACAGCTTCGCAAGCAGCCGTCAAATCAATACCCAGCGCCAGTAACGCGCCGATCACGCCCAGCATATTCGCCGCATTGAAATCGCCCACCACCGGGCAGCTCACGCGATAGGTTTGCCCGGCATGTTTGACATCAAAGGCCATGCCAGTGGCTTGATGTTCAGTTGAGGAGCCACACAAAGTTGCATCGCTGCGAATCTGCGATGTGCTGATCACATCCAAACCACGCGCCTTGCAATACGCAGCGAGTTCATCGCCACGTGCATCATCCAAATTGATCACCGCCGTTTGCAAACCAGGCATATCAAACAAAGCGCGCTTGGCCAGCCAATAGGCTTCCATGCAGCCGTGATAGTCCAAATGATCTTGCGTGAAATTCGTGAACACCGCAACTTTGACTAGGCTGCCCGCCATGCGATGCTCAGCCAAGCCAATGCTGGAGGCCTCCATCGCGCAAGCACTCGCGCGCGCATCGCGCAAACGCGCCAGCTCCGCTTGCAGCATCACGGGATCGGGTGTGGTGAGCCCCGTGAGCGCCATGTTTCCCGGTGTTCCCATGCCCAAAGTGCCAATCAGCCCGCAAGAATAATGCGCAGACTGCTCACTTTTTCGTAGCATATTCAAAGCCTGCGCGATCCACCAAGCGCTGGATGTTTTACCGTTCGTACCCGTTACAGCAATCACATCCAATGATTTGCTCGGCTGCTCAAAGTAGGCGGCAGCAATCCATCCACTCGCGGCTTTCAAACCTTCGACTTGCGCGATGCGCGAATCATCAAAGCTGTAAGAGTGCACACCTTCAGCCTCCACCAAACAGCAAGATGCGCCCGCCTTCAGCGCCGCTGCCACATACTGGCGACCATCGGTCGCAGCACCCGGCCAAGCAATGAACGCATCACCGCTTTTGATGCGGCGACTATCCGTTTGCAACATTCCAGCGCCAACTTTGGTTTTCAGCCACTGCGCTGCCTGATCCACTGTGCCCAGCCGCATCATCAGAACGACTCCTCTTCCGCTGCAATCACGATTTGCGGCTTGATCGCCATATCGGGCTGCACGCCAAGCATGCGAAGGGTTTGCGCTACCGTCTCAGAAAATACAGGCGCAGCAACTTCGCCGCCGTAAAACTTGCCATTACTCGGCTCATCCACCATCACCGCCACCACGATGCGCGGGTTGTCAATCGGAGCCAAGCCAACGAACCATGCACGATATTTTTTATCGGCATAGCCTTTGCCTTCTTGCTTACGCGCGGTGCCCGTCTTGCCGCCCACGGAGTAACCCAGCGTCTGCGCTTGTGGGGCCGTGCCGCCTTGGGCAGTTGCCATTTGCAGCATCTTGCGCACGGCTTGCGCATTCTTTTCGCTCATGATGCGTACACCGCCTATCGTCTCATCTGTTTTCGTGAGCGTCACGGGAATCAACTCACCATCGCGCGCAAACACACTGTAAGAACGTGCGAGTTGAAACAGCGATGCCGAGAGGCCATAGCCGTAGCTCATCGTGGCCTGCTCAATCGGCCGCCATGTTTTATAAGCACGCAGCTTGCCGCTCACCACACCCGGAAATGGCAGCTGAGGCTTCTGGCCAAAACCTGCTGCTGAATAAAACTCCCACATCTCTTTCGGCTCAGCGCGCATCGCCATCTTCACCGTGCCTACGTTGCTACTCTTTTGGATGATCTCGTTCACAGTCAACACGCCATGGGGATGCGCATCGGTGATCGTGGCTCCTGCAATCGTGATCTTGCCCGGCGCAGTTTGAATTTGCGTCTCAGGCGTCACCCATTTTTTCTCCAGCGCCATCGCCGCAATGAACGGTTTCATCGTCGAGCCAGGCTCGAAGGTGTCCGTCAAGGCGCGGTTGCGCATTTGCGCGGGCGTGAGATTGCTGCGTTTGCCGGGCACGTAGCTCGGGTAGTTGGCCAGAGCGAGCACTTCTCCCGTTTGCACATCGAGTACCACCACACTGCCTGCTTTGGCTTTGTGCAAGGTCACGGCATCGCGCAATTTTTGATACGCGAAGAATTGCACTTTGCTATCCACCGAGAGCTGGATGTCTTTGCCATCCGTGGGAGCAACGGTTTCACCCACATCTTCCACCACGCGGCCTAAGCGATCTTTGATCACGCGGCGCGTGCCGCTCTTACCACTGAGCTGGCTGTTAAACGCCAGCTCAATGCCTTCTTGGCCTTTGTCATCTGTGTTTGTGAAGCCCACCACATGAGCAGCAGCTTCGCCTTCTGGATATTGACGGCGATATTCTTTGCGGGTGTAGATGCCTTTGATGCCCAGCGCTGCCACTTGCTGCGCCACGGTCTCGTCGATCTGGCGCTTAAGCCATACAAAATTGGTGTCTTCAGCGAGCTTCGCTTTCAAATCAGCCAGCGGCATCTCCAGCAGCTTGGCCAATTGAGCGAGCTTGGCCTTGTCTTCGCTTACATCTTCAGGAATCGCCCAAATGCTGGGCGACGGCACGCTGGAGGCGAGGATCAAACCATTGCGATCCAAAATGCGGCCACGGTTGGCGGGTAATTCAAGCGTACGAGAGAAGCGCACCTCGCCTTGGCGAATGTAAAAATCGTTGTTGATGACTTGCACATAAGCCGCGCGGCCTGCCAAGCCAACAAACGACAACGCAATGCAAGCAACGATGAATTTGCTGCGCCACACAGGCGTTTTGCTCGCGAGTAAAGGGCTTGCGCTCCCAGAATAGGCCACGCTCTTGGTGTTCAGCGGGTTGGCGCGCCAGCTCATGGCTTGGCTCCTTCTGCTGAATGTGTCGCTTCAATCTTTGGCAACTTCACATACTGAGTGACAGCAGGCGTGGCCGTGCGCATTTGCAGTTGCTCTTTGGCAAGCTTTTCCACGCGCAGCGGCGTCGCCTGCGAGCGCTTATCCACTTCCAAACGCTCGCGCTCAATCTCCAGCTTGCGCGACAGGCTTTGCGCTTTTTCCACCTCAACAAACAAGCGGCGCGATTGATACTGCACCTGCACGAGATACATCGCACTGGCGATCACTGCAACGAGGAGCACTAAATTGAGCCTCATCACAATACTGCCTCCGTTGCGTAACTTGTACGTTGGGCCACACGCATGATCGCGCTACGCGAGCGTGGATTGGCAGCAATCTCCTCTGCACTGGGTTTGATCCGATCAAGTGCTTCTAATTTCATAGCACTCTGCGCAGTATTTTTACCGGCCAGCATCCAATTTGGATCATTTCTGTCCACAATTTCCCGAGCATGCAGCGCGATGAACTGCTTGACAATGCGGTCTTCCAAACTATGAAAGGCGATCACCACAAGCCGCCCACCGGGCGCGAGCACGCGCAGGCTCTCTTGCAGCGCAATCTGCAAATCTTCCAGCTCGCGATTGATAAATATCCGCAAGGCCTGAAAGCTGCGCGTGGCTGGATGCTGGCCCCCTTCACGCGTGCGCACCACGCTGGCAATCAGCTCAGCCAGTTGCAAAGTGCGCTCGGGTGCTTGGCCCGCGGCGACTTTGGCCACAATGGCTTTCGCAATCTGACGGGCGAAGCGCTCTTCGCCGTAGCCTTTGATCACGTCTTCAATGTCTTTCTCGTGAGCCGTCTCCAGCCACTGCGCCACGGTCTGCCCGCGCGTGCTGTCCATGCGCATATCGAGCGGGCCGTCACGCATGAAAGAAAACCCTCGCGAGGCATCGTCGATCTGCGGGCTGCTGATGCCCAAATCCATCAAGATGCCTTGCACCGATGCGCTGGGCAGATTCGCCAAAGCCGTGAAACTGTCGTGAACGATATTGAGGCGCGCATCTTGCATCGCCTGCGCAGTAGCAATCGCCTGCGGGTCTTTGTCGAAAGCTGTGACTTTTCCCTGAGCACTCAGGCGCGAAAGCAGCAAGCGCGTGTGGCCGCCACGCCCAAAGGTGGCGTCTACAAAGTGACCATCCCTCAGCTGTGAAGGAGGCCCATCTTGTGAAGTAAGGAGAGAATCGACTGCTTCGCTTAACAAGACGGTGGTGTGTTGCCATGTTTCCACCTGTTGCCGCCTAAAACACAAAGTCTTTAAATGCTTCAGCGCTTTGAGATGAGCCCGCGCGAGCCAAATCGAGCGCTTCCTTGGCGGCATGCCGCGCCGGATCCCAAATTTCAAAATAATCCACCATGCCCAGCATGACGGCTTCTGTGCTGAGCTCAGCTGCGGCGCGCAACTCGGGCGCGATCAACACACGGCCCGTGGCATCCATTTCACAGGGCTGCGCATGACCAATATACAAACGCTTGATCCACTGCAAATGCATCGGCACATGCGCAATTTTTGCGCTGAATGCGTCCCACGCGCCTTGCGGAAACATCATCAGCCCACCTTCGTGATTGCGCGTCACGATCAGCTTGCCTTCGCAGGCCTGCAGCAGCGCTTCGCGATGCCGCGTCGGCACAGCAAGCCGACCTTTGGCATCCAAATTGAGTGCTGAAGCGCCGGTAAACATGTCTCTGAGCTGAATTGGGGTGAGAAAACAAAAGCGATCAGAGACAAAACATCTCTAAAATCCACTTTTATGCACTTTTCACCACTGTATCAGCATTCAAACCAAATCAGCAAGCCCATCACCACATTTAAGCGTAAAAAAGTTCAATGAAATCAAGCGCTTACATGCGTTTGAATTGTATAGGCAACCAGTGAATTTGAAAATTCTTCATTCAAAACAAGCATTTAGAAAGCTTTATGAATGTGCACAGCGGTTTAACTCACCGTAAAACCGCTCTCAAGCGTTGTCACCACTTCTTTGGCGAAATCGGCATAACTGATCGGCCCTCCTGGCCGCAGCCAAGTGAACGTCCAGTTGATCATGCCCATCAGCATCATGGTGAGCGCCGTTTGGTTGGCATCGTTCAAACGCTGCGGATAAGCGCGTCGCAGGAAGCGCGTGAAAGCGCTCACGATATCGCGCTGGCGCTGCACGATGATCTTGCGTTGCGAGGTAGCTTGGTCGCCCAAGCCTGTCTGCTCATCGCTCAGAAATTTCGTGTCGTTCAGCAGCGCCACATGCTTGGTCGCCGAATTTTCGTATTCATTCAAAAACGCTTCAATCAACAGATGCAGCGCCGCCCGCTCATCAAGTTTGCGCCGCTGCGCTTGCGCTTCTGTTTCGCCAATGATCGCCAGCAGCCGCTGCGTGTAGCGATCCAGCAAATCAAACAGCAGCGCTTCTTTGCTCTCGTAATAGTGATAAATCCGCGCCTTGCTCGTACCCAAGCGGGCAGCCACTTCTTGCATGCTGGCAGCGGGGTAGCTTAGCTGAGCGAAGCACTCTGCTGCAACATCCAAAATTTCATCGCGCTTCAGGTGATGATCAGCAGAGCGAGGGCGTGCCATGTGTTGCTTGTCTCAATAAGGATTGGGATAACCCAGCGATTGAATGAGCAGCACTTCCAGCGCTTCCATCTCCAGCGCGTCGGCTTCACGCGTCTCGTGATCGTAGCCCTGCGCATGCAGCACGCCATGCACGATCAAATGCGCCCAATGCGCCTCAAGTGCTTTGCCTTGTTCGTGCGCCTCACGCGCCACCACAGGCGCGCAGAGTACGATATCTGCCACCACAAACGGCGTTTGTTGGTAATCGAACGTCAGCACATTCGTCGCATAGTTCTTCGCTTTCCCACGATAGCCGCGGTTGAGCTGTTGCCCCTCCTCCGTGTCAACGATCCGCAGCGTGATTTGATCCGCCTCATGTGGAAAATTCAGCGCATGCGCAACCCAGCGCTTCACCCGCGTTGTGCTCAGCATGCGCTTGAGCGTTGCTGTCTCTGCTAATTTTTCTGAGAACTGTAAATCAATCATTTTTTAAGCGTTTTAGGCCGGTAGCCGGCAAATAATATGAGCGGATAGCTATCATTTTGATAGTTTATGAATTCACTCTCGCACGCGGCCTGATGACTTGACAGCAGACTTGATAGCAGGCTTGGCCAAGGGCTTGGCTTCGTCATATGCGTCCACAATCCGCGCCACCAACGGATGCCGCACCACATCAGCACTGGTCAGGTGCGTCATCGCGATGCCTTTCACACCACGCAGAACACGCTCAGCATCTACCAAGCCACTTGGCTGGCCCGCAGGTAAATCAATTTGGCTCACATCGCCTGTGATCACCGCTTTGCTGCTGAAGCCTAGCCGCGTGAGAAACATCTTCATTTGCTCGGGCGTGGTGTTTTGTGCTTCATCCAAAATCACAAAGCTGTGGTTCAAGGTGCGGCCACGCATAAAGGCCAAGGGTGCGATTTCTAGCTGCTGGCGCTCGAAAGCTTTTTGTACCTTTTCATAGCCCATCAAATCGTAGAGCGCGTCGTACAAAGGCCGCAAATACGGATCGATCTTCTGCGCCAAATCGCCCGGCAAATAGCCTAATTTCTCACCAGCTTCCACTGCTGGCCGCGTGAGCACAATGCGCTGCACGGCGCTTCTCTCCAGCGCATCTACAGCGCAAGCCACGGCAAGGTAAGTTTTGCCCGTGCCCGCAGGGCCAATGCCAAAGCTGATGTCGTGCGCGGCGATGCTGGCTAAATACTGCGCTTGATTGGGCGAACGAGCACGCAAATCTGCACGGCGGGTATTGAGCAAAATACTCTCGCCATCCAGCGTAGGCTCCTTGCCCGACACCATGAGTTGCCACATTTCAGGCGAAATCGGCTTGCTTGCCATCTCGTAAGCTGCCTGCAAGAGCTCAATGCATCGCTCTGCATCTTTCTTCGCACCGTTCACACGAAAGTCTTCATGCTTGTGCGCGATATTCACATTCAAAAATTCCTCCAAGCGCCGCAAATTTTCATCGCTCGGCCCGCATAAGTTAACGAGCCGTTTATTGTTGGCGGGAGTGAAGGCGTGTTTAAGAATCACAGGATAATGTCCAAAGCTGCATTTTAAGGATACAACGCACCATGATAGGCCGCATCGCTGGGCAGTTGATAGAAAAAAATCCTCCGCAAATCTTGGTTGATTGCGGTGGCGTGGGGTATGTGCTCGATGTGCCAATGAGCACGTTTTACAACCTGCCCGCGCTGGGCGAAAAGATTGCGCTGCTCACGCATTTCGTGGTGCGCGAAGATGCGCAAATTCTCTTCGGATTTGCCACTGCACAGGAGAGAGAGACCTTCCGCCAGCTCGTCAAAATCTCCGGCGTTGGCCCGCGCACGGCTTTGGGCATTCTCTCTGGCATGAGCGTAGGCGATTTAGCGCAAGCCATCACCCTGCAAGACGCCACGCGCCTGACCAAAGTGCCCGGTATCGGCAAAAAAACCGCCGAGCGCTTGCTCTTGGAACTCAAAGGCAAACTTGGCGCGGATATTGGCGCAGGTGCGTCGATTCAAAACGACGCGCAAAG
>JANMFP010000134.1:0-2044 GCA_031378135.1 Variovorax sp.
ATGAGTCGTCGTCAATTTATTCGCCTGTTGGGTGGTGGCACAGTGGCTGCAGCCACACTAAGTTTGGGCGGCTGCATCAGCAGTGACATGCCTGCGCAAGCTGTAGAAGCTTGGAATGGCCCGCAGACGAGCGAGACCGAACCGCGCCGCCGCGCACTGGCTTACGCCATCACCGCACCCAATCCGCATAACTTGCAGCCTTGGCTTGTGGATTTGCGAGTAGCCAACGTGATCACCTTGCGCACCGACCCGCAGCGCGTTTTGCCTGAGACGGATCCGTTTGGCCGGCAAATCATGGTGGGTCACGGCACGTTTCTTGAGCTGCTCGTGATTGCACTTGCCGAGCAAGGTTTGCGTGCCGATGTGCAACTGTGGCCTCAGGGCGAGATGCCTGCAGAGTTGAAAGACTGGCGCGCAGCCATGAAGCGGCCTGTGGCGCGAATTACCGTGTCTCCCGGTGCACAAAAGGACGCACTCTTCGCGCAAATCTTGAATCGCCACACCGTCAAGGTCAATTTCGACACGACAAGAGCAGTGTCTGAGGCAAATCTGCAAAGCATCTTGAAAGCCAATAGTACGGCGCGCATGCAAAGCGGCGGCACGGTGCAAGAGCAGCGGCTTGCACCACTGCGCAAGCTTTGCGTCGATTCCGCATTTGTTGAGCTGCGCACGCCGCGTACCAATTTAGAGAGCATCCGCCTTGTGCGAGTTGGGCCAGAAGAGATTTTGCAAAACCGTGACGGTATTTCGATCAATTCGCCCATGGTTAGGGCGCTCACGGCTTTTGGCCAATTCGACCGAAGCCAGCCACCTGCTCCAGGCAGCACAGCTGACAAAAAATTCATTGAGCGCTTCGATGGCACGAGCAAAACCGCGATGGGTTTCGTCTGGATCACCGGTAAAAACACACGCGCAGATCAGGTTGAGGCTGGGCGCGCCTATGTGCGTTTGCAACTGCAAGCCACGGCGCTTGGTATCGGCATGCATCCGCTCAGCCAAGCCTTGCAAGAGTTTCCTGAGATGAAGCAGAACTACGAGCAAGCGCACCAACTCGTTTTAGGCCAAGGCGCGCCACGCAGCCCCCAAGAAGCTACCGTACAAATGCTCTGCCGCATTGGCTACACGAGTGCGCCAGCGCCAGCTACGCCACGGCGAGCCTTGGATCAATTCATCGTCACTGCGTAGAAAGCCCATCACAAGTTTGCTCAGCCACGCTCAAGGATTTTTATTCTCGAGCGTGTGCAGCAGGATCAGCCTGATGCAGAAAGATATCCATGTCGTTTTATAAGCAAAATCAACCGATCGCCGGCATATTATCTACGCACAACGCTATTAAATGCATAGCGTTGTGCTGTGTCTTGAGCCTCATCGCTTGCGCCACAGTGAACGAAGATTACAACCCCGCTAAAAAACACCATCGCCCAGGCGGCTTTCAAAACAACTACACCGATGCCACCGACAAATCACGCCTTGATCTGATCCGCTGGCAAATCGAGCGCGCCCGCGCCGGCCTTCCAAAGCCTCCTGAGCAAGCCACTCCGGTTGTTGCACCAGATATGAAATTTGTGAGCGACAACCAAGGCACAACGCAAGAGCCTGCGATCACTTGGATCGGTCACGCCACCATGTTGGTGCAAATGGGTGGGCTGAATATTCTCACCGATCCGCACTTTTCCCAGCGCGCTTCCCCCGTGCAATTTGCCGGCCCTAAGCGCCACCAGCCGCCGGGCATCGCTTTGAAAGATCTGCCGCGCATTGATGTCGTGCTGCTCTCGCATAACCATTACGACCACTTAGACACGACCAGTGTGAACGGCCTTAACAACCAAAGCGGCGGCGCACCTGTCTTCATCGTGCCGTTAGGCGTTAAAAAATGGTTTATTGCCCAAGGCATCACGAATGTTCAACAGCTCGATTGGTGGGACAAGACCACCGTCAACACCGCCACGGGTCAAGTGGACGTGCACTTCACGCCAGTACAACACTGGAGCGCGCGCGGCCCCGGTGATCGCCGGGCCACGCTGTGGGGCGGTTTTGCGGTGTT
>JANMFP010000135.1:0-3344 GCA_031378135.1 Variovorax sp.
GCTCAACTTTGGCGAAGGTAAATTCAAGCCCGATGGCAAAGCAGGAGCTGTGGGGTACCTCGTCGGCAAGCCCGGCGAAGGTCTCAAAGGCATGTTTCACATGATGAACGAGGCGCGCATTGGCATTGGCATGGCTGCCACTTCACTGGGGTTAGCAGGTTACTACGCCAGCCTTGATTACGCCAAGCAGCGGCCACAGGGCAGGCCAATCACGGGTGCGGGTAAAGATCCAAATCAACCACAGGTGCGTCTGATTGAGCATGCTGACATCAAACGCATGCTGCTCGCGCAAAAATCCATCTGCGAAGGCGCATTGGCGCTGCAACTGTATTGCGCCAAGCTGGTAGATGACAAAGCCACGGGCAACGCCGAGCAGAGCCAAGAAGCCGCGCTACTGTTAGAAATGCTCACGCCCATCTCAAAAAGCTGGCCGAGCGAGAATTGCTTGGAAGCCAACAGCTTGGCGATTCAAATCCACGGCGGCTATGGCTACACGCGGGATTTTCCCGTGGAGCAATACTGGCGCGATCAGCGGCTTAACATGATTCACGAAGGCACACATGCGATTCAGGCGCTGGATTTGCTGGGCCGCAAAGTGGTGATGAATGGTGGCGCTGGCCTGCAATTACTGGCCAGCAAGATCAACGCGACGATTGAGTGCGCCATGCAAACGCCAGAGTTGGCAGAGCAGGGCAATCAATTGGCTGCAGCGCTCAAGAAAATCGGCAACGCCACCAAAGCCGCGTGGGCCAGCGGCCAGCCGCAAGAGGCGCTGGCCAATGCCGTGCCTTATATGCAAGCGTTCGGCCATACCGTGCTCGCTTGGATGTGGCTTGAAGTAGCGCTTTCTAAACACAATGCTACAAAAGATATAGCAACTGGTGCAGGAATTATGCCGGCGACCCAGTATTTTTATCGCTACGAACTGCCTAAAATAGACGCATGGCTCGCGGTGGTTTCCAGCCGCGACATGACTTGCGCCGATATGGCAGAGGATTCCTTTTGAACATCAAACCCAGCCACGAAGGCAAGATCGACATTCTCATTTGGGTTTGCATTTACGGTGGCTTGCTCAGCATCGTGTGTGGCTTGGCGTTGGATGATGTGAGCGAGGTCACAGCATGGACTCTTGGGATCGCTGGCAGCTTGGCGACAGCGTTGGGCATCGTCTTGATATACATTCGTAGCAGGAAAAACTAGCGCTTGCTGTAGATGCAGGGCGCATTGCTAAAGGACTAAAAAATGACACACCGCCCCATCCAACAACTTTTCGATCTCAAAGGCAAAACCGCGCTCGTCACCGGCGGCTCGCGTGGCCTTGGCCTGCAAATGGCCTTTGCCTTGGGCGAGGCGGGCGCGAAGATCATGCTGAGTTCGCGCAAAGCGGCTGACTTGGAAGAGGCTACCGCTGAGCTGCAAGCCAAAGGCATTGATGCGCGTTGGATTGCGGCGGATTGCGCTGTGGAAGCCGATATTCACCGTTTGGCAGACGAGACTTTGCAGCGCATGGGCGATGTGGATATTTTGGTCAACAACGCCGGCGCAGCTTGGGGCGCGCCAGCTGAAGACTACCCGACAGATGCTTGGGACAAAGTAATGAATCTCAATGTGCGTGGGTACTTTTTGCTGAGCCAGCGCATTGCTAAAAAATCGATGATCGGCAAGAAAAGTGGCTCAATCATCAACGTGGCCTCCATTGCCGGCTTGGGCGGCAATCCCAAAGGCATGAATACGATTGCCTACAACACTTCCAAAGGCGCAGTGATCAATTTCACCCGCGCTTTGGCAGCAGAGTGGGGCGCCTATAACATTCGCGTCAACGCGATTTGCCCCGGCTTTTTCCCGAGCAAAATGACGATGGGCACATTGAAAGCCATGGGCGAAGAAAAGCTCGCCGCGCATGCACCGCTGGGCCGCTTGGGCGATGACGAAGATTTGAAAGGCCTATGCCTGCTGTTTGCCAGCGACGCCGGCAAACACATCACCGGCCAATACCTCGCTGTGGACGGAGGCGTGAGTATCGTCACAGGTGGATGATGGAATTTCCCCTCAAGATTGCTTTTGTTGAACACCTTGGTTTCGAGCTGATCAAGTTCGAAGGTGGCGAAGCGGAGATTCATTGTGCGATGCAGCCACACATGCTCAACACGTGGCAGATTGCGCATGGCGGACTGGTAATGACCTTGCTGGATGTGTGCATGGCCCACGCTGCGCGCAGCAATGAGCCGAAGGATCAACCCGCCGCGCCGGGCTTGGTGACGCTGGAGATGAAGACGCAATTCATGCGGCCTGGTGAAGATTATTTGGTGGCGAAGGCAAAAATTTTGCATCGCACGGCGACTCTGGCTTTCACCGAAGGCAGCGTTTACAGCCGTCGCGCGGATGGCAGTTTGAGCGAGCTGTGTGCGCATGCGACCGGGACGTTCAAGTATCTGAAAGCGCTTGCCACATCAAGCCAAGCGGCGGGTGGGCGTGATTTGAAGAAAATCATTCCTCAAGCTTCGGATTAGTTTTTTAGAGTTTTTTTAAGCGTTTTAAGCATACAGCCGGCGTATTAACTGCACAGCGTGCTATCGATTTCATAGTTTTATAAGGATAAGCAAGATGTTGAATACACAAGTCCTGTTGGATAACCGACCTGAAGTGGAAGCGAGTTTGAGCAACTTTCGCATCGTGCAAACGGCTTTGCCTGATTTGCAAGAAGGCCAAGTGAGAGTGAAGCACCATTACCTGAGCCTTGACCCGTACATGCGCGGCCGCATGAATGACAGCAAGAGCTACGCCGCTTCGCAAGCGCTGGGCGAGCCGATGATTGGCGGCACGGTGGGCTCTGTGGTGGAATCGAAACACGCCAAATATGCGGTGGGCGATAAAGTCGTGGGCATGGGCGGCTGGCAGCAGTTTTCTACTGTGGATGGCAACGCGGTAGGCGCGCTGCGCAAGGTGAACGATGGCGCTGTGCCGCTGTCGGACTACCTCGGCGCAGTTGGCATGCCGGGCGTGACGGCTTGGTATGGGTTACTCAAAATTTGTGAGCCGAAAGCTGGCGAGACGGTGGTGGTGAATGCGGCCTCGGGCGCAGTGGGCAGCGCAGTCGGCGTGCTGGCCAAAGCGCGTGGCTCTAGAGTCGTGGGCATTGCGGGCGGAGCGGATAAATGCGCTTATGCGGTGAACGAACTCGGCTTTGACGCGTGCATTGATTACAAAGCGCAGGCAGACAGCAAAGCGTTTAACAAAGCGCTCAAAGAAGCTGCGCCCGGCGGCATTGATTGCTTCTTTGAAAACGTCGGCGGCTGGATGAGCGATGTGATCCTCGCGCGCATGAACGCCTTTGGCCGAGTCGC
>JANMFP010000139.1:0-1632 GCA_031378135.1 Variovorax sp.
CATGGTCTTCTGCCAAATGCAACCACACACCCAGCAGCATCAAGCTGCCAGCTAATAGAAACCACAGACTGAACGCGCGCTCTCCAAAAGCGAATGCTGCTATTGCACCGATAAAAGGCGCAAAGGCAAACACCGAGCCTGTGCGCGCTGCGCCGAAGCTGCGTTGAGCCAGCAAATACAAGCGCAGGCTGAGGCCATAGCCGCTTGCGCCCACGGCCAATACGCCCAAGCCGGCCCACAACTCGGGTAGCGGCTCGCCGCTAGTCCAAGCAATCAGGCCAGTGGCGCTACAGCCCAGCAGTGCTTTGATCGCCACCACTTGGCCCGGATCGCGATCCGCAACGCCGCGTGAAAGCGTGTTGTCAATGCCCCAAGCAACTGTTGCGATGCCAACCGCAAGTAGCCCAAGCAATTGCGCCGAGCCCGACAAGCCTTGCTCCAAAATCAGCAGCATGCCGCCTGAGACCAAAAGCAACACGGCTAGCCAGACGCGCTTGTCCATGCTTTCTTTGTACCAAAGCCACGCCAGCACGGCGGTGAAAACGGCTTCTAACGAGAGCAGGAGAGATGCGCTGGCGCCGCTGGTGCGCTGCAAGCCCCAAGCCAGCGCTACTGGCCCCAGCGCCGCGCCAAAAGCGGCCATGGCGAAGAGGCGAGGCAGGTCTGCGCGGCGCACACCTGCCTCCCGCTCACTTCCGCGCAAATACAGCAAACCTACCAGCGCTGCGCCTGCATACAGTAAGGCCGCTGTGGTAAATGCGCCTAGCCCTACGCCTAGGCGCTGCGTGAGCGGTGTGCTCAGGCCAAACAAAGCAGCAGCCAACAAGGCCAGCAGGCCGCCGCGCAGAGCTGGCCTGATCTGTGTATGCGTTGAATGAAGTTTGTTCACTTGCCTATCGCTATCAACATGGCAGCGGCCATGAGGACCATGCCCACATCCTCAATGATCGTCACCGTGCTCATCGGCAACTGAAACACCGTGCCTAGGCAGGCGCAGCGAATTTTGGTTTTGCTGAGAACAGCGCGAATCACGCCAATGCTGGAGAAGCCCATGATGAGCAGCGTGGCCCAGTTTGTCAGCACTGGCGAAAAGTTGGCGAGATACGCGAGACCTAAAGTCAATTCGACAAACGGATAAATCAAGCCCCAGCCGCGCCAACGCGCTGCGAGCAAGTCATAGCCTGCATAGGCATCAGCAAAGGCGTTGATGTCGAGCAATTTGAAAAACGAAAACGTGAGAAAAAAGCCCGCCATGAAATAGCGCATCGTCTCATGCAGACTGATGCTTTGCGCCAAGCTCATGCCATGGTCAGCGTGTGCCCCAAGTTGAATAAAAATGCTGCCTGCGAGCAGATAGGCCGCGATCAAAAGCAGGGGGCGATAGGTTTGAAAGAAACCTGCGCGTTCCTCCGCAGCTACATTTTTAATAGCACTCTGCGCTTTTTCTATGACGGCTGGTGGCACTTTTTGATCTAAATTCGGTTGTGAAAGCAGCTCATACTTGCCAGCCGAGCGCACGGCGGCTTGCAGCTCAGGCAGGGATACCCTCGCATCGGTCAGCACGGCTTGCATCGGCGACAGCGTGACTTGCACTTGCTCGGCCAGAGGTGTCAGCGCATCAGTAATGCGACG
>JANMFP010000170.1:0-2358 GCA_031378135.1 Variovorax sp.
ATGCGTGACAAACAAGCCAAAGGGGGACGATTCCGTCATGCCCAAGCCGGAGGTCATGGGAATGCGATAACCCAACTCTTGTTCCTGCGTTTCATAGAGTGAATCCCAGATGGGCTGCGCCAAGGCTGCACCGGCGTAGAAAAACATGCGCACTTTAGAGAGCAGGTTTTTGCGCAATGCTGCATTGGTTTTCATCTCGTTGGCGAGCAGCTCAAAGCCAATCGGCACGTCGTAATACACCGTGGGGGCGATCTCGGTGAGGTTGCGAATCGTCTCGCCGATCAGCGCGGGCGTGGGCTTGCCATCGTTGATGTACATCGTGCCGCCATGAAACAGCACGAGGAAGAAATCGTGGTTGCCGCCAAAGGTGTGATTCCAAGGCGGCCAATCCACCAGCACGGGTGGAATGTCAAACACGCTGGGTTTGGATTGATGCATTTGCTGCTGGTTGGCGCAAATCATGCGTTGCGTGTTGATCACGGCTTTAGGCAACTTGGTGGAGCCGCTGGTGAAGAGGAATTTCACAAGCGTGTCGCCATGCGTCGCTTGCATGGCGGCATGCACGGCGGGCGTGACGGAAGTTGCCAAAATATGATCAAAAGCGATAGTGGCCGGCGCATTATTTGCGCGGAGTGCTACTGTATCAGTAGCAACCAAGACATCTTCGGACACAACGGCTTCAATCGCTTTGCCGTATTTCGCCCAATCGCTGGCATACACCATGCCCGGTGTGATGGTGTCCATCACATGGCCCAGCTTGCCGTAGTCTTGGCTCATCAAACTGTAGGCCGTGGACACTGAGCAAAACGGAATGCCCACCGTCATGGCGCCGATCATGAGCAGTGCGTGCTCCAGGCTGTTTTCGCTCAGGATTGCTAGCGGGCGATCAACATTGAGGCCAAGATCGAGTAAGTACTGGCCAATGGCTTGCGCTTTTTTCCAAGCCTCGCTGTAGCTGATGTGAACCCACTGGCCGTCTGCTCCTCGCCTTGCCATCCAAGTCTCATCAGGTCGCTCGCGTGCCCATTGCACCAGCCGATCGGTCATGCGCTCAGGATAATCTTCTAAAGCATTTTCAGCGCTCAAATACACGCAGCCATGGCGATCCTCGCGCATCGCTCGGGTGATGCCAAACTCAAACGGGCGAAACTTGGGCGCGTTCATCGTGTTAGATGCCCGTGGCCTTGACCTTCGGGCCACGGCCCTCTAAAAACTCTTGCACCCGCGCTTGCGCCTCAGGTGCAGTTTCCACAATCGAGGCCATGAGCGATTCCATCAGCAGGCCGTGGTCAGCCGTCATCTCGCCAATGCGCGGCAAAGCTTGGATCAATGCGTAATTCGTCATCGGCGCGTTGGTGGCAATGCGCTGCGCCAATTCCATCGCCTTAGCCACTGCGCCGCCTGCAGGCACAAGGTATTGCGCAAAGCCCACGGGCACGGCCTCTGCGGCTTTATAAACGCGGCCAGTCAGCATCATGTCGAGCATGCGGTGCGTGCCGATCAGCTTGGGTGCACGCACTGAGCCACCACCTCCTACGAAGATGCCACGCGCACCTTCGGGAAACGCGAAAAATGCCGTTTCATCGGCCACGCGAATATGGCAAGTGGCCGCCAATTCCATGCCGCCGCCCACGCAGGCGCCATGAATGGCTGCCACGATGGGCCGCGTGCCTTTTTCCATTTGATCAAACACGCGATGCCATTGGCGCGAATGCTGCAGCCCTTCCACACTGGTGCGACCCTTGATCTCGCTCAAATCGAGGCCTGCGCAAAAGTGATCGCCTTGGCCGGAGATAACAACGGCTCGGCAGCTCTCTGGCAGAGCAGCAAAAGCCGCTTCAATGCTAAGGATCACGCTGTCAGAAATCGCATTGCGTTTGTGGGGCCGCTCAATGCGGATGTGCGCGACAGCGCCTTCATGGGTGGTGGAGATTTCGGACATGAATGAAATAAAGCTTGATAAAATTACTTCATTAATTTAATTAATTAACCCATTCATCGAATCGGTACATACCCTAAATTCCGTATCAATCGCTTGACTAACAGTTAGTTAAACTAAACAATTATGTGATGAGTCTTTCACACGTTTTAGGCTACCAGCTCACCCAAGCCAATTTAGTGAGCTTGGCGCATTTTGAGCAAGCGGTGGGGCAGCCCTATGAGCTGCGCCCAGTGGAATACACCCTGCTTCAATTGCTGCGAGAGGGCGCGTGCACTACGCCCAGTCAATTGGCCAAAGAGCTGCGCATCACGCCGCCCAGCATGTCGGTTTGGCTCGATAAGCTCACAGCACGCGGCCTGCTCTTGCGCAGCAAAAGCGCAGAAGATGGCCGTGCGCAGCAAATTTCGCTCACCGCC
>JANMFP010000110.1:0-4983 GCA_031378135.1 Variovorax sp.
AGCGGTTTCGGTGCGTTTGAAGTAATCGGCAGACACGAGCACAGCCACTGGCGTGTTGCGCTTGGTGATCACCTGCGGCTTGCTTTGCGCAGCATCAATCAATGAAGAAAGCTGCTGGCGGGATTGGGCGATTGAGATGGACATATAAGCCTTTTATGTACATTTGAATTGTACATTTTTTCTTATTGTTTGTTGCTTGAAACGGGACTAAGGGAGTGAGTGAAAAATTACGCATTAGTAAATGCATTATGATTAGTAAAATTCACCGGAGACCGCGATGAAGATTTACGCTATTCCCGAAAGCATGAAAACTAGTCTGCCAGCCCCCGCGCAGGTGCAGCAGTTGCATCATTACGCTTACCGCGCCCGCGATGCGGAGGAGACGCGCAGTTTTTATGAAGACATTCTCGGGCTGCCGCTGTATCACATCATTCAAAGCGATATCGTGCCTTCTACGGGCGAGTTTTGCCCGTACACGCATTTCTTCTTCCGCCTGCAAGATGGCAGCTTCATTGCCTTTTTTGATCTGGGCGACGATATCGCCGCCGAGCCGAGCCCGAATACGCCGAAATGGGTGAATCACATCAGCTTTCGCGTGAACACCGTGCAAGATTTAGAAGCGATGAAAGCGCGTTTGCAAGCAGCGAGCGTGGATGTGCTGGGCGTGACGGATCACCATATTTTCAAAAGCATTTATTTTTTCGATCCCAACGGCATTCGTTTGGAATTCACGGCGCAGCTCGCCGATGAATTTCAGATGCTGCAAGAGAGCAAAACAGCGCATGCACGCCTGAACGAGTGGACGGCGCGCAAACAAGCTTGGCGATTGGAGCGCGATGCGGCAACAGCAGCGGGGAAGTCAGCGCCCGCTCTCAAGCCGCAGCGCAACGATCGCCCTGAATTGGTGCGCAATTAACTGGGTTGCACAACTGTTGTTGCTTATCTGGCATTAAAAGTGCTACTCCTGTATGCCACCCTAGGGCTTGCTCTCAATCGATGATTCATGAGAAACCATAAACTATGAGTTGGCTGTTCATTGTTCGCAGTGGGCACAGCATTAACAAAAGTTTCTCAAAACACCATGAATTACAACGCTACAAACTTGCTCCGTATCGCAAAAAACCTTCTAGCTGGCAGCGCGATGTTGCTTGCATTCGCGGCTGCTGCGCAAAACTACCCTGCCAAGCCTGTGAGGGTTTTGGCGGGCTTTGGCAGCGGAGGTGGCTCAGATGCGATGGTGCGACAGGTGAGCACAATAATGGCGGGCCAAATCGGGCAGGCGATGAACGTCGAGAACAAGCCAGGCGCAGGCTCTGTGCAAATCGTCTCAGATGCTCTGAATGCGCCAGCCGATGGCTACACCGTCATGGCGCTCGATAACGGTGTGTTTGTCTATAACGCAGTGCTTTATAAAAAACTGCCCTACGATGCGGCTGCTTTGGCACCCATTGGCATGCTGGCAAGAGCGCCCTTGATGCTCGTGACACATCCTGGCGCAGGCTTCAAGCATGTGCGTGATATGTTGGAGAAAGCCAAAGGCCCCACTAAATTAACTTATGCATCGCCCAGTGTCGGCAACCCTTCGCATGTTGCGATGGAAATGCTTAAAAAGCGCGCTGGCGTACCGATCGTTCGCATTCCTTTTGGCAGCGATGCTTCTGCGCTCAAGGATGTGTTGGCTGGCCAGGTCGATATGGCCGTCGTTGATTTACCCAGCGCGATGCCGCATATCCGCTCTGGCAAATTACAAGTGTTGGCAACTTTTGGCGGCAAGCGGGTGAATGCAGCCGCAGATGCGCCCGCCGTTGCCGAGCTGGGTTACACGGATTTAGCAATGTACGTTTGGCAAAGCTTGGCTGTCTCAGCATCCACACCCAAAGAGGTGCAAGCCAAGCTGACTGCATCGATGCAAGCTGCCATGGGCAATGCTGGTTTGCGTAAGAACCTGACGGATACAGGATGGGAAATTTTGGCCAGTGATGCTGGTCTGATGAGCGCCTACGTCGCCGCCGACACCCGCGTTTGGCACAAACTCATCAAAGAAGCAGGGATTTCGGCAGATTAAAGAGGCCCAATGCGCACCGAGCAGACGATTGATACTTCCCCCGCCTACACTGCCGCTGCGCATACCAACGGCTATGAATTTAGCCAAGGGGATGGTTACACGCTGCCTGAATACGAGGCAGTGATTCCCGATGCGGTGCGCACGGGGCGTGTTGAGCATCACCGCATCTTGATCGTGGGCGGCGGGCTCGCTGGGCTCACGCTGGCTTGCTCGCTTGCGCAGCTCGGTGTGGATTGTGTGCTGCTGGATGAAGACAACACCGTGGGTGTGAAAGGTGCATCCAGCCGCGGCATTTGTTACACCCAAAAATCGCTGGAGATTTTTGACAAATTGGGCATTTACGAGCGCATCAAAGCCAAAGGCATCCAGTGGAGCGTAGGCCGCACTTTTGCTGGCGAGGATGAGATTTATAACTTTGATTTGAAAGCGCAGGGCAACTTCTCACTCAGTGAGCAGCCTGCGTTTATCAATATCCAGCAGTTCTACAACGAAGGCTTCTTGGTAGAGCGCATGGCGCAGCTGGGCCATGCGCGGATTCGCTGGAACAATCGCGTGACTTCTTTTGAGGTGAAGAACAAGCTTGCTACTTTTTCCATCGCTACGCCCGCAGGGAATTACACAGCAACAGCCGACTATGTGGTGGATGCGACGGGCTCGCGCAGCCCTTTTCACGATTGGTTGAACATTCAAAAGACGATCAAGAAGGGAGATGATCGCTGGTGCATCGCCGATGTGCGCTTCAACACGCATCCACCACTAGAGCGCCACACTTGGATCGAAGCGCCGTTTAACGACAACCGCGCTGTGTGGCAGCATTTGATGGCCGATGATGTGTGGCGCATTGATTATCAAATGGCACCCGATGCGGATCCAGCGTATGTGAGCCGCGAAGATGTGGTGCGCGAGCGGCTGGCCAAGCAGTTTGGCAAGGATACGCAGGTCGATATCGTTTGGGTGGGGCCGTATGCTTACCGCAGCGAATGCGTGGATCGCATGAGCGCGGGTGCAGGGCGCTCCGAAGTGTTTTTTATCGGCGATAGCGCCAAAGTGGTGAGCCCGTTTGGTGCGCGTGGCGGCAACACGGGTATCGCCGACGCAGACAATTTGGCTTGGAAACTAGCCGCTGTGGTGCATGGCAAAGCCAAGCCTGATTTGCTGCGCAGCTACCACGCAGAGCGCCATGAAGCGGCTGTCACGAATGTACAAGTGACCAACCGAACTGCGCGCTTCCTTCGCCCGCAAGACGGCATCGAGCGTGTGTTTCGTGACGCGACGATTGCCTTGGCTAAAAAGCATGCGTTCGCACGCAGTTTGGTCAACACGGGGCGCATGGCCGTGGCAAATCCGTATTCACGTTCGCCGATCACAGCGCCTGATCTAGCGCAAAGCCATTCGGTGCAAAACGCGAGCTTTTGTTGGGCCGATGGCAGCTCAGGGCAGCTCAATCAGCTGTTGCGGTGGGCTGGATGCTTGCCGTTGTTGCTGCTCATGGCAGACCAGCCGCTGCCCGCGGCGTTGCTGCATAGCGTGCAGCAGCTGGCTAAAAATAATCAGTTGCGCGTGGTGGCTGTGTATGCGACTGCGGTTCAGACAGCACGGCGAGATTTTTTGGAGCAAGTTGTGGATACAAAAAACCTGCTGGCACTGGCTTGCAACGCAGAGGTATCCACGCGCTGGGCGCTGATTCGCCCAGACAGCTACCTTGCTGCGCGTGGGCAGAGTGCGGCTGCACTTGAGCAAGCTGTGCGGGCTGTGCAAGGCAAACAAGGAGCTCGGCAATGAACCAGCCTGCTTTGCATCAACAGTTGAGTGATCCCGATGCTTTTTATGAGGCCCTGCTCGATGCGCATCAAGGCCTCAGCCATGAAGAATCTGTGGCCTTGAATGCACGGTTGATCTTGGTTTTAGCCAATCAAATCGGTGATCAGGCATTGTTGGCGAAATGCATTGCGCTGGCGCAAAAATAACTCATTCGGGTCTTTTTCGGGTCTTTTTCGAGTTTTTGCACATCGTCATTGCGCATAGTGCTTTTTCAAGACATGCTTAAATTTTGCAGGTTTAAAAGGCGTCTCGTGAGCTAAATCACGACAAATTTAAGGGTTAACTCTAATATTTACGGATGTTTTGCATAAAATCTTATTTGTTCCAAAAACGCTTTTGAAATAATCACCCCGATTCAAGCAAGCGTACTCAAGGCCGCCACAAGCGGCTGTCTGGAAACTAGAAAGTGATTTTTGCCATGAGCAACCCCTTGGGCTTTGAGGATTCCGGTAGCAGCCGCAGCAGTCTCAAGTCGTTCAGTTTGTCTTTGCCATTCAGCCGCAGCAAAGCAAATGCAGAGGCGTCGAAAAACAAAATGAATGTTTCTGCTGTGAAGCTCAAAGTAGAGCTTTGCTTCCAAGACATCGAAAGCCAAGAGGCCACGCGCTTGCGATACAAAATCCGCAGCACACGCGAAGTGAAGGAATTGTGGATGCAGCGCAGCGATATCCACCAACTGATTTCTCGCCACATCAGTCAGCAGGAGGCTGCCACACGCATCAATGCGCTTTTGCCTTGCTTTGAACACTGGATCCCTAAGCACGCATTGATAAAAATCTAACGCTTGCAAAAAATAAAAAACCGCCCTTCGTGAAAAGAGGCGGTTTTTTGCATCGTGGTAGGCCCAGAGGGACTTGAACCCCCGACCAAGGGATTATGAGTCCCCTGCTCTAACCAACTGAGCTATAGGCCCACGCTTCGAATTATCGCAGGGAAATACGCCTCTTCTTCACTATTAAAATAATAGCTGCTCGCGCAGATTCTATGCCGGCGACTGGCCGATTCGGCTTCGAAATTCAGCGTTGACCGATTAAAGGGGAGCGGCCAATCTTCTCGGTCTTGCCCTCAAGCCTAGGCGGCGATGAAAATCCTTCAAA
>JANMFP010000253.1:0-2249 GCA_031378135.1 Variovorax sp.
AGCCCACCTGTGGCTTTGAGATGCGGGTCGTTCATCAAATCTTCGGGGCGGTTGATGGGTGCATAGGGCAGGCCGTTGTCTTCAAAGATTTGCGTGAGCTCAGCAGCGGTGTGGTTTTTGAGGCGTTCGCGCAACAACGGAATCAAGCTGGGGCGCTCGCGCACGCGATCGTTGTTGGTTTTGTATCTGTCATCCGCAAAGAGATCGGGGAAATTGAGCACGCGGCAAAACACCTCCCATTGCTTATCGCTTACCGCCGAGAGAAAGATTTGTTCTTCATTTTGTACCGTGAACACGTCGTACACGCCCCATGCGCTGATGCGGCTCGGCATGGGCTGGGCAGGCACACCCGTGACGGCGTATTGCATCATGTGCTGCGCGACTAAGAAGATATTGTTCTCATACAAAGCGCTTTGCACTTTTTGGCCCAGCCCGGTTTGTTCGCGTTCGCGTAGCGCGGCCATCGCCGCTATACCGCCAAAGAGGCCGCCCATAATGTCGTTCACGCTGCTGCCTGCGCGCAGAGGCTGGCCAATGGGCCCAGTCATGTAAGCCAAGCCGCCCATCATCTGCACCACCTCATCGAGCGCCGTGCGGTGCTCATAAGGGCCGGGCAGGAAGCCGCGCAGTTCGATGTAAACGAGACGCGGGTTGATCTTTTGAAGCGTGTCGTAATCCAAGTCCTGTGCAGCCATCGTCTCCGGGCGAAAGTTGTGGCTCACGATATCGGCAGTGGCAATCAGTTTGTGCGCTGCCTCTCTGCCTTCCGGTGTTTTGAGATCGAGGGTGAGTGATTTTTTATTGCGGTTAAAAAGCGGATAAAAACCTGCGCCCGAGCCGAGCAGCTTGCGCGTGTTGTCGCCTTTGGGGGGCTCGACCTTGATGACTTCTGCGCCAAGATCAGCCAGCAACATGCCGCAAGTTGGGCCCATCACCATGTGGGTGAATTCGACCATGCGCAGGCCTTCGTAGGGGAGTTTTTGTGTTGTCATAGATTTCTAATTCGGAGTCCGGACGCAGAAGACGCAACGGTTACGCAGAAAACGCAGAAGAAATTCAAAAAGGTTTTCGGTATTTTTTGCGTCTTTTGCGTAACCTTGGCTGTTTTTTCTGCGTCCGGTGTTTGTATTCAAGCCTCAAGAAGCATAAACAAAGCCCAAAGGCAGCCCAGCCTCAGCCGTCATGCCATAGAGCGGCTCGCCGGGCAGGCCGGTTTTTAAAGGCTCGCGAGCCAATATCAGCTTGGAGATATCAATCCCGGTGCTTAGCCCCATAGCTTCAAACATCAGCACCAGATCTTCCGTCACCACATTACCTGAAGCCCCCGGCGCATGCGGGCAGCCGCCTAAGCCGGCAAGCGACGAATCAAATGCACGGATGCCCTCTTCATAGGCTGCCAAGCAATTCGCAATGCCAAGGCCACGCGTATTGTGCATATGTGCTGCACCCACTTTGTCGCGGCCAACTGCTGCAAACGCGCGCCGAAACAAACGGCGCACCTGCGCCGGATTGGCCATGCCGGTGGTATCGGCCAAGCCAGTTTCATCTGCGCCAGCTTCGATCACATCCGTGACCAGTGAGATCACAGCATCGTCTGGCACGATGCCTTGCAATGTGCAGCCAAAGGCGACGCTAATACCGGCCTCTATTTTGATCTGTGGTGCGATCTCGTTGCGCAGCGCTACCACGTTGCGCACCTCATCCACCATCTGAGCGCGCGTCTTGCGCACATTGGCTTTGCTATGCGCCTCAGATGCAGAGCAGGGGAGCGTAACTTTGTGCGCACCAGCCCGCATCGCGGCTTCTGCCCCCTTGAGATTGGGCACAAGCGCGACGATTTGCAAGCCCGGAAGCATTAGCGCATGCGCCACGATCTCTGCAGCATCGGCCAATTGCGGCATGAGCTTGGGCGGCACAAACGAGGTGACTTCAATCTCCCGCAGGCCCGCCGCATGCAAAGCCGTGAGCCATAGCTTCTTAGCCTCCGTGGGCATGGTTCGGGCAATGGATTGCAGGCCATCGCGCGGGCCGACTTCGCAAATATGAATATGAGGCTGGGTGAGGTTCATATCGGTATTTTCTTAGGCTATTGAAGCTCAGAGCCATCGTCAAGCGCGATGGCTACCCGCTTTTTTGAACATCGTGTAGCCAACATGCAAACAACCGTGAATAGCAAACGTGTAGAGCAACCGTGATTTGCCATCCGTATTTAAATTGTGTACAATACAATTGTGAGCAATAAAAAAACC
>JANMFP010000332.1:0-9861 GCA_031378135.1 Variovorax sp.
ATCGGTATTTTTGTTTGGCAAGAGATCAAAGAGCGCGCGAACGAGGAAGAAGAGGGCTATCAACTTCTTTCTAACGCCTACAACGACTTTCTCAAGATCGTTTTAACGCATTCTGATTTGCATTTACGCGCAAACGAGCCCTTGCTCAACCCGAGCCCGGAGCAAAACGAGCGGATGCTGGTGATTTTCGACATGCTGATTTCGCTGTTTGAGCGTGCTTACTTGGTTGCTTACAGCGACCGAATGACGGCACAACAAAAGCGGCATTGGAACAGCTGGGATGATTACATGCGTGAATGGTGCAGGCGAGAAGATTTCTTCAATGCATTGCCGCTCTTACTGCGTGGAGAAGATGCAGACTTTCAAATTTACATCCGCCGAGTTGCACAGGAAGAGCGTGGCAGTGCGATTCACATGGTGTAAATCAGTGGTGCTCTAAAAACCGAATTGTGCGGGGGCGATCTTCGCTGTCTTTGAGCAGCAGGGCGCGAAGCTGTTTGTCCACAGTTTTGAAATCTTCCGTGTTGATGCGCCAAGTGCCGACTGCAAGTGTGAATTTGAGGGCGTGTGCGTTGCTGTCTTGCGGATCGAGCATGAGGCCGAGCGCTACCAAGCGCGATAGGCGTGCGCTTAAATCTTCTCCGGGTTTCATATCGGGCATAGAGATGCCCAGCATGTTTCGCCCAATCCGGCCTAGACCATCGCTCTCGCGCATCGCCGTGCGCACCATGCGCACGCTGCGCAGCATCAAGGCCTCCAGTTGCACGGTGCTTAAGTTTTGCTCTTTAGATTCCACAAGCACGTAGGCCAGAGTGATGTCGCGCCCAGAGCGGCTGGCGCGCAGCCAAGCTTTATGAGCCAGATCCATGAAGCGCGATTCGTTCAAAAAGCCGGTGAGCGGATCACGCTGCGCAGCGACTTGCTCGCGCACTGCTTGTGCATGGCGCTCACGGCTGTAGGCATTGAGGCACAGCATCATGGCCACCGCTTCAACCATAGACGAAAGCATGGGCGTGTTAACTGGCAACCAAGGTATATTAATTTGCCCTGAGCTTTCTGCCAAGACTAAACCTATGCTGAGTAAATAAGGCGCATAAACGAGTAACCAATAGCCGCTGTAGGGAACATCTTTGCGCCAAGCTTGCACAGCAACCAGCAAAATAAAAACACTGACAGCAAGCGTGATTGCCATCAAAAACATGATGAAGCTGGCGTATTTCACGGCGAAAAACGTGATCACCATATAGGCCACGCATGCTGTGATCAACACGATGGTAGCGCGGCTATAAGCCTGCCCCAGCCATTTGCCAAACATGCTGCGCACGAACAGCAAATTAAAGGAAAACGCAGACAAGACAAAATACACCACCGCATCGCTTGCGAATTTGCTCGCCGACGGCCAAAGAAACTGTTGTCCAACGCCTGAATACGACATAGCGGCCATCATGGTGGTCAGCAAATAGCCGGCATACCAAAGATAAGACCAATCTCGGTAAGCAGCAGTCATTTGCAAACAGATCAGCAGCAGCGCGCCCATCAAGCCTGCAAGCATGCCAGTCCATAGCATGTGCGAGATATCGCGTTGCGATGCCGCTGTTGCGTTCACGATCAGAGGCTGAATGGTGGCGGGCAATTGATGCATCACGCGGATATACACATCTTGCACGCCCGTGCCATGTGCCGTGAGCGGGAAGCGTGGGCGCAAAGACGGTAGCGGCCATTGCTCATGCGGTACGCGATCTCCAGCCGCTGCCATTTGCCATATGCCGGCAGCATCACGCTGATAAACCTCGTAGCGATCCACAATCACGGTGGGCATTTCTAGCAGCCAGCCAGTTACATGGGTATCTTTGACGTCGCCTGCTTCGATCTGCATGCGCAACCAAAGCGGCTTGTCTAAAGAAATAGGCTGCGTCGCTCTGGGTTTGAATGGCACAAAGCGCTCGCGTGGCAATGCGGCCACATCTTGCACCGTTAGGGCTGCATCTAAGCCTTCGGCAACAGTCAAAGGGGCGACATAACTGCTTGGGGCAGAGGATAAAGCGCTCAGTTGCAACACCTCAGGCATCTTCTCGCTATCCACCTGCGCGTGCGTTAGGCTCGATGTAAAGGGCAAGACGCAAGCCAAGCAAAACGCTAAATACCGAAGACTGATCAAGCATCTCATTTGCATAGACGGTAATATTGATTTTTTTGAATGCAACGCGCGAATCAATGCAAATTAAGGCTCTAAGAAACGAATCGTGCGCGGGCCTGACGGCATGTCTTTCTGCACAAGCGCACGCAACCGTTGGTCTATCACAGCGAAATGATTGGGTGTGATCCGCCAAGTGGCTACAGCCAATGTTAACTCAGCGGCGTGTTCAATCGGTTGAGATGTGTCGGAGTTTGCGCTCCAAGCCACTAAACGAGACAAGCGTGCATTGAGTGCCTCGCTTGGTGCAACATTTGGCATGGCGATGCCCAGCATGTTTTGCCCAATGCGGCCAAATACGTCGTTCTCGCGCATGGCCACCCGTATTCTGCGAACGCTTTGCGCCAGCATTTCTTCGATTTGTACAGTGCTCAGATGCGTCTGGGTGGGCTCTACCAAAACATAGGCCAGAGTCATCTCATCGGAGGATTGCTTTTGCTGTGACCACGCGTTGGCAGCAAATTGCATGAAGTGTGCTTCGTTCAAAAAGCCGGTGAGTGGGTCGCGTTGGGCCAAGGCTTGTTCTCTCACGGTCTGCGCATGGCTAGCGCGGCTGAATGCGTTGAGGCAAAACGTCATCGCCATGGCCTCAAACATCACGGTCACCAGCGGTAAATCCTTGGGCAGCCAAGGCATGCTGATCAGCCCAGCGTTTTCCAGCGTAGCCAGCGCAATACTGGTGAGAAACGGCCCGTAAATCAACAGCCAGTAGCCGCTGTAAGGAATGCGTTTTCGCCATGCAACGACAGCCGTACCCACAATAAAAATACACGAGGCGCTTACGATAGTCATGGGCACCAGCACCGTGTCAGCATACTCTGCACCCAGCAAAATATGCACGACATAAGCCATACAACTGCCCATCAGCAAGCGCGTAACCCAGCCATGAATTGCGCCTATACGGCTGGCAAACATGGCACGCACGAATTTCAAATTGAAGGCAAAAGCTGTCAACTCAAAACACACCAGCGCATCGCTTGCAAATTTAGTGGCCTGCGGCCAGATGAAGTATTGACCGATGCCCGAATACGCCACAGCAGTCATCAGCGTTGCAAGTAGGTAGCAAGCGTACCAAAAGTAGGTCGCATCGCGGTAGGTCAGGGCCATTTGCAGGCAGAGCAGGGTCAACACACTGAACAGGCCAATGAGCAGTGCCATGAGCAGAAATTGATTCAAATCGCGCTGCGTGGCTGCTTCTTCATGCATGAGCAGCGGTGCGATTTGGCTTGGCATCAAATGCACCACACGGATCAAGACCACGCGCTCGGCTGAGCCAGCAGCTTGCAAAGCGAATCTGGGGCGAAGTGAGTTGACGGGCCATTGGGTATGGGCCACATAGTCTCCCGCCGTTTGCATTTGCCAGACGCCTAAGGCATCTTGCTGGTAGACCTCAAAGCGATCCACCACCACGCTGGGCATCTCCAGAACCCATTGAATCGATGCGGAGGAATGGGCGTTGATTCGCAGACGCAACCAAATGGGTTTGTCACGCGCGATAAGCTGTGTTGCGTTCGGATCAAAGCTCGTAAATCGCTCGCTGGGCAGTGCAGCGATCTGCGCTGCAGTCAGCGAGGCCGTGGGGCCTGTGGCCATGGTCAGTGGCGCCGGGAAGGGGCTTTTTAAAGCCGCAGCCGAATCAAGGCTCACCGATGAGATGTCGGCGTCAGAACGCACTTGCGCCGTGCATGTAGTCCAATAAAACCAAGCCAAGCAAGCTAAGCCAAGTAAAGCAAAATTCTTTTTCATCAATGCCCTTGATCATCAGCGATGATAGGCGATGCGCCACAACGACTACGACGATGAGCACTGAAAAATTCCCGCCCACGAACGACGCTATTGCACTCTTGCCTCTGTTTGAGCGGCTTGGCATGGATCGCATCACGCTGGTGAGCACTGGCGCGCAGGCCAGAGCAGCGGCTGCTGCGTTGCAGGCCGCTTCCGCTTGGGGCTTTGACACCGAATCCAAACCCACCTTTCGTGCCGGTGAGATATCCACTGGGCCACATATTGTGCAATTCGCTACGCTGGATCACGCTTGGGTCTTTCAGCTGCATGATCCAGATTGCCGCGCTATCGCCGCGCAGCTATTGGCGCAAGAGGGCATTGCGAAAGCGGGCTTTGGCTTGGGGGACGACAAGAAGCGAATCAGAGCCAAACTCGGTATTGAGCCGCAAGGTATTGTGGAAATCAATGCCATGTTTCGCCAACTGGGCTATCGCAAAGAGTTGGGCGTGAAGTCTGCTGTGGCGGTGATGTTCAATCGGCGCTTTATCAAATCCAAGAAGGCTTCAACGAGCAACTGGAGCTTGCCGAATTTGAATGAAAGCCAGCTTATTTATGCGGCCAACGATGCCTATGCAGCCATACGCGTTTATTCAGCTTTGCAGGCTCAGGCAAAAGAGGCACTATAAAAATAATAGCAATCTGACCATATTTTATGCCGGCCAATTGCCGAAATGACTCTTAAACCACGTTATAAAAGCAGTCTGGGCAGAGCGCACGATAGCGCATATTGCCGCCAATGAGCACTTGAGAGCCTTCTCGGATGCGGTGGCCCTCGTCGTCAAAGCGGGCATTCATGCTGGCTTTTTTGCCGCAATCGCAAATCGTTTTCATTTCTTCCACTTCATCAGCTAGCACCAACAAAGTAGCAGAGCCTTCAAAGGCCTTGCCTTGGAAATCACTGCGTAGGCCGTAGCACATCACAGGCGTGCGATTTTCATGCGCCCAGCGATGCAGCTCTTCTACCTGCATGAGTGTGAGAAATTGAGCTTCATCAACCAATACGCAGGCTAATTTGGAAATCCAAGCTTCTTGCTGCGCTGCTGCGATGCGCTCTGCCATGCTGTGCTGTGCGCTGAAAGTGATCGCATCCCGGGAGAGCCCAAGGCGCGAAGCGATTTTTCCATGGCCATCGCGGTTGTCCAGCTCAGCCGTGAGCAACACAATCCGCATACCTCGTTCTTCATAGTTGAAGGCAGCTTGCAGCAGGGCGGTTGATTTGCCGGCATTCATTGCGGCATAGCGGAAATACAGTTTGGCCATGTCTTGAGTTTAAAGACAAAGGCTAGGAGATATGAGACACAATGTCTACAGATCGCAACACCCGCATCAGGAGACAGACATGGCCATCTTCAGTCAAGACGCACTCAATCCCGGCGTGAAAAAGCGTGAGGTGTTTGGTTGGGCGATGTATGACTTTGCCAACTCGGGGTTCACCACGGTGGTAATCACGGCCGTGTATGCCGCTTATTTCGTAGGGGGTATTGCACAAAATGCCGAATGGGCGACTTTTGCCTGGACGCTGGCTCTTTCCATCTCGTATGCCATCGTGATGATCACGATGCCTAGCTTGGGCGCTTATGCCGATATGCACGCAGCCAAGAAGCGGCTGCTGATGATTGCCACTGTAGGCTGTGTATTGGGTACTCTGGGCTTGGCGTTCACAGGGCCGGGCACGGTAGCCTTGGCGTTTTGCCTCATCATCATTGCAAACTTGTTTTACAGCTACGGCGAAACGCTGACCGCAGCTTTCTTGCCCGAGCTTGCGCGGCAAGAAGCTTTGGGCAAGGTGAGCGGCTGGGGTTGGAGCTTTGGGTATTTTGGCGGCATGCTCGCGCTGGGCATCAGCTTGGGCTACGTGATTTGGGCGCAAGGCAAGGGCATTCCCGCGGAGAAGTTTGTGCCCGTGACGATGGTGATCACGGCGGTGATCTACGGCGGCGCATCGCTGTTTACTTTCAAGCTCTTAAAAGAGCGCGCGCAGCCCAATCCAGCAGCTATGAAGGAAGGTGGCCTCAAAGCTTCATGGGAGCAACTTAAAAGCACATTCCGGCAGGCGCGTCGTTACCAAGACTTTATGAGCTTGCTCTTGTGCGCTGTTTTTTACCAAGGCGGTGTGATGGTGGCGATTTCGATTGCAGCGATTTATGCTGAGCAAGTCATTGGCTTCAAAGCGCAAGAGACGATGGCATTGATCTTCGTGCTCAACCTTGCCGCCGCTGCGGGCGCGTTTGCCTTCGGTTATTTTCAAGATCGTGTGGGTCACAAGCTAGGCCTGGGTATCACGCTCATCGGCTGGATCGCCACTTGCATCATTGCCGCTTTGACGACCACTAAGGGCGGGTTTTGGTATGCCGCTGCGCTGGCGGGGGTGTGCATGGGATCTAGCCAATCGGCAGGCCGCGCTATGGCGGGCATGTTTGCCCCCAAAGCGCAGTTGGCCGAGTTTTATGGGTTGTGGGGCTTTGCTACTCGCTTGGCCAGCATCATCGGCCCTCTGGCCTATGGCTCGATCACTTGGATCACGGGCGGCAATCAACGCATTGCGATTGCGTCCACAGCGCTGCTTTTTGTCGCTGGCTTGGTGGTGTTGCAAAGGATCGACATGCAGCGCGGGCAAGCAGCAGCGCTGGCTGGCTAGGCCGCTGGGCCGCGCACGATCTAAAAAATTTGTCGCATGCCGTCTTGCAGTGTGGCGGTGCTCACTGGCTTGTGCAGCAAGGTGGTGGCTTCGTAACTGGAGGCATCGCGAATGCGTTCAGGTGCGGTATCGCCGGTGATGATGATGGCCGGCAAGATCTCGCCGGTTTGGGTGCGCAGCTTCTGGCGCACTGCAGCAATCACATCACCCCCCGTCAGGCCGGCTCGCAAGCGATAGTCTGTGATCAGAAGATCCAGCGCAAAGCCTTCCTCGCTGAGCATGTCTTGCACCTCTTCCATGCCTTCTGCCACGCGCACCTGGCAATCCCAGCTTTGCAACAAGACTTTCATGCTCAAGCGCACGGCACTTTCATCATCCACCACCAGCACTTTTTTGCCCCGCAAAATCGGTGTGGCCTGCACAGGTGAGCTTTTGCTGGGACTGTTTTCGCTGCCTAGCCAATCTGCAGGGCGCGTTGGGTCGCCGCTGTTGTCAAAGCGCTTGTTCAGCTCATATTGGTTGCCGGCTACCGCAGTGATCGCGCCGCCTTCCGTGTCGATCGCAGGCAAGCACAGCGTGAACACTGAGCCGTGCCCCAGTCTGGAGCTCAGTTCGATGCGCGCGCCCATGCTCTGCGCCAAGCCCTTGGCGATTGCCAAACCCAGCCCCAAGCCTTTTTGCCTGTCGCGCTCCTCATTACCGAGCTGGCGAAATTCTTTGAACACTTCCTCGCGATGCTCTGGCGCGATGCCTACGCCCGTATCCATCACTTGCACGATCACTTGCACACCGCGCCTGCGCGCACACACGAGAATGCCGCCCTCTTGCGTGTAGCGCAAGGCGTTGCTCACAAAATTGCGCAAAACAAGTGCCGTCATGGTCGGGTCACACATGGCCATGCAATCGGTATCGCGCGTGCGATACACCAGTTTGCGGCCATCGGCCTGTGGGCCAAATTCATCTTCTAAAGTACGCAGCAGAGGCGCCAGCGGGGTAGGGCGTGGCTTAGGCGTCATCACGCCGGCCTCGATACGCGAGTAATCCAGCAAGGTGTTGAGCATCTCGCGGCTGGCCAAGCTAGCCGCGCGGATGTGTTGCACCATCGTGGTTTGTTTCTCATCGAGTGGCGTGCCCGAGAGCACCTCCACAAACAAATTCAACGCATGCACGGGTTGGCGAAGGTCATGGCTGGCGGCAGCGAGGAATTTTGTTTTGGCGGTGTTGGCCTCTTGGGCAGTGCGGGTCGATTCACTCAATTGCACGGCTTGGATTTTGAGCTGCTGCACCAACTCTTGATTTTCATAGGCCAACACGATCGAGCGATTGAGCGTGCTCCAAGTGAACCGGCTGAAAATCAAATTCACCGACAGCAGAAGCAGCATGGCCGCGCCTAACAAAGCATGGAATGTATCGCCCGTGCGCAAGCCATAGCCGCCAAACACGATGATTTGCGCAATGAAGGGGGGCACAAAGGTCAACACATACAGCACGGGCCGCGTGCCAAAAACCGGCACGCCCGCAGCCGACATGCCGCACAGCATGCACACCATAAACATCGTCAGCAGTGGCTGGGCAGGCTCAAAAAATAAGAACGGCACAAGCGCCCACATCAATCCGTGCAATACAACAAACACTTTGTGCCAAGCATCGCGCGCATCCATGGAGACCAAATGCTGCCCCAGCATCCTCCAGCTGATCACCGTCAACATCATCAACGTGGTGACGGCGCCTGCCCAAAGCCATGCCGTCCTTCGTGCTTGATCCGAGAGGGAATACACCACGCCGACAAGCAGCAGCGAGGTCAGCCACATACCAACTGCACTGAGATAAAAGAATCGCTCGAAACGGCGCTGCTCTTCAAGCCGGATCAAATCGATGCTGCTGGTTGCGACCTCGCTTTGAGAAGCAGGTTGATGGGTGGAAACGGCAGCAGCCTCGCTCATGTTGGCATCATGGTTGAGGAGATTGCAGAAGAACTAGCGCGCACACTCACCATCCCGCTTTTTTGCGCAGCCATCACGGCCTCGCCGCGCGTGCTTGCTGCAAAATATTTGAGCACCGCCGCCACATGGCTGCGCACCGTGTTCTCGCTCACAAAGAGCTTGCGTGCAATCGCTTTGTTGCTGATGCCCTCGCACATGAGCAGCAATACATCGAGTTGCCGTGCAGACAGATCTCTGCCCGAGCTGATGCTCTCTTCGTTAAGAAGTTGTACATCATCAGCGCGCAAATCTGCGGGCGTTTGCGCCTTCTTAGCAGCCAGCATGCCGCTTGCAGCTTGCACCACCACAGCGCGAATTTGGTCAGGCGAAGCTGTTTTGTTCACAAAAGCCAGTGCCCCGCGCTTGAGGCACATTTGCTGCGTCTCGTGATCTTCTTGCGCACTCAGCATCAACACAGCCGCTTTGGGCCAGCGCCGCTTGGCCAGTGTGATTCCTTCCATGCCATTGATGCCTGGCATTTGCACATCAAGCAGCACCACATCGACCTGCTCAGGGATGGATAAAGCCTCTGTCAAGCTGCCAGCTTGCAGCACGGTGCTGCCGGCAAGCTCGCCATCGGCCAAAATAAAACGCATCCCCGCGCGAAACAGCGCGTGATCATCCACCAGCAAAATTGCCAGTGGCTTGTTTGCAGTGTGGGTTGGAGTAGGATGTGCGGCGAGAGCCATGAATAATTGTGAATAAGAAGAAAACGCCACCAATAAGTTATCTTGTGCAGGCTCGCCATTGTGGCCGAACCTATGGCTTGATTGTTGCCGCTGGAGTCCTCCAAAAGCAAGTCCACGAAAGTACTCACCCCCAAAATCATCCTTCTGGATGAGAGACGGGCTGGCGTCATTCAGCCAAAATCAAAACGCTCAGACCTGATGACACAATGAGCAAATAACACCATAACCTTCACCATGACACATCTAGCTCGATTTTTACCTATCCGATCGCTCATGAGCGCCATGCTGGTCGTGCTGCTAGCCAGTTGCAGTGGGGGAAGCTCCAGTCCAAGCGCAGGCGCTGCAGCACCTTCGCCAGCGCAACCTACTTGGAACCTGAGCGGCCAAGGCTTTAAAGGGCCTATCAGCGGAGCGCAGGTGTGCATGGTAGGCAAAGCAACGACTTGTGGGCTGAGTGCGGCAGATTCCGACTTGGTCTGCACCACGGCCGATGGCTTGGGCAATTACCAACTCACTGTCTCACCCGCCTTGCAGGCCAGCAGCTGCGGGCCATATTACATCCGAATCTCAGGC
>JANMFP010000359.1:0-2814 GCA_031378135.1 Variovorax sp.
TGCATTGCTCTGATATTCATAGCTGCTCGCGCAATGAAGACTGCGACTTGGCAGCTATTTTGTACACAAGCGGCACCACAGGAAGAAGCAAAGGCGCCATGCTCTCGCATGGCAATATGCTGAGCAATGCTGCGATGCTGAAAAGCTATTGGGGCTTTAAAACTGGTGAGGTGTTGATTCATGCTCTGCCCATTTTTCATGTGCATGGCTTGTTTGTGGCGATTCATGCAGCGCTGATCAACGGCAGCAAAATGATTTGGCTCAATAAATTTGATCCCAAGGCCGTGATTGCTGCGATGCCGCGCGCTACGGTCTTCATGGGTGTGCCTACACTGTACACGCGCATGTTGGGTGAAGCAGCGCTGACCAAGTCAGCCGCAAAAAACATGCGCCTCTTCATCGCAGGCTCTGCGCCACTCCTCAAAGAAACCCATGAAGAATTTGCGAAGCGCACGGGCCACAAAATCTTAGAGCGCTACGGTATGAGCGAGACGGTGATGCTCACGAGCAATCCATACGCTCAAGATGCCCGCTACAAAAATCAAAGCGAGCGCCGCGCTGGTACGGTGGGCTTCCCACTGCCGGGTGTGAGCCTGCGGATTGCTGGCGATGATGGCCATGCTTTGCGAGCTAACGAAATCGGCGGCATCCAAGTCAAAGGCCCGAATGTGTTTGCGGGCTACTGGCGCATGCCAGAAAAAACCAAAGAAGAGTTCACAGCAGACGGCTATTTCAAAACTGGCGACGTGGGCAAGCAAGACGAGCGCGGCTACGTGCACATCGTTGGCCGCAGCAAAGACCTGATTATTTCTGGTGGTTACAATGTCTATCCAGCTGAGATTGAGGGCTATATCAACGAGATGGATGGCGTTGCTGAGAGCGCCTTGATCGGCGTGCCGCATCCTGATTTTGGTGAGGTGGGTATTGCGGTGGTTATTGCAAAAAGTAGTGCTCAGCTTGATGGCGCAAAAATTCTTGCGATGCTCAAAACAAAACTTGCCAACTTCAAAATCCCTAAGCGCTGCGAAATCGTTGCCGAGTTGCCGCGCAACACCATGGGCAAAGTGCAGAAGAATCTTCTGCGAGAACAATACCGATCAACTTTTCAAAATTGATAGCAGTCAGTGCAATGAATATGCCGGCTAACTGCCTAAATTGCTTTCAAAAGACGTAAAAAAACCCGCCGAGGCGGGTTTTTTTTCGCACACTGAAGATTTACTTCTTAGCAGCAGGCGCAGCAGCTTTTGCATCCTTGGCAGGAGCAGCTTTGCCAGCTTTTGCGTCGGCAGCAGGTGCAGCAGCAGCCGGTGCTTCTTCTTCAGCAGCAATGGCTACGACAGATACGATCACAGGGTTGACCTTGCCACGTGTGACGGCTTTCACGCCTTTTGGCAGGGTGATGTCGTTCACATGCAAGCTCGTGCCTTTTTTCAGGCCAGAGAGATCCACTGCGATGAATTCTGGCAAGTCAGCTGGGAGGCAGGAGACTTCGATTTCATTGACGATATGGTTGACCAAGCATGCATCGAGCTTGACGGCTTGCGACTCTGCTTCGCCGCTGAAGTGCAATGGCACTTTCATGGTGAGCTTGGTGTTGGCATCCACGCGTTGAAAGTCGATGTGAGTGGCCATCGGTTTGTAAGGATGGTATTGCACATCACGGAGCAAAACCTTGGATTCCTTACCGCCCAATTCCATGTCCAAAATCGTGGCGTGGAAGGCTTCTTTTTTCAGGGCGAACCACAGCGCGTTGTGATCGAGTTCGATCAACGCTGGGGCAGCTTCGCCACCGTAAACGATACCAGGCACTTTGCCTGTAATGCGGAGACGGCGGCTCGCACCCGTACCCTGCTTAGCGCGCTCATAAGCGACAAATTTCATGATCATTCTCCTACAAGAAGTGCGCCGCGACCAGCTCACCTCGATTTAATAACCTGCTTTGCACACAAAGCACAAACCAGGGCTTGCAACTTTAAGGCAGTTGCGGCCTATCAGTCTCAGATCAATCAGAACAAATCTGATTGATCTGAGAACAAACTCATCACCGATTCACCATGTGCAATGCGCTGGATCGTCTCGGCAAACAGCGGCGCAACGCTCACCTGGCGGATGCGGTTGCATGCGCGGGCAGCTTCGGCCAGAGGAATCGTGTTCGTGATCACCACTTCATCGAGCGCCGTGCCTTTGGCAATGCGATCGATAGCGGGGCCGCTGAACACGGGGTGCGTGCAATACGCGTAAACTTTTTTCGCGCCGCGCTCTTTGAGCACTTCAGCCGCTTTCACAAGCGTGCCGGCGGTGTCGATCATGTCATCCATGATCACGCAATTGCGGCCTTCGATTTCACCGATCACGTGCATGACCTCAGACACGTTGGCTTTGGGGCGGCGCTTGTCAATGATCGCCAAATCGCAGCCAAGCTGCTTGGCCAATGCGCGCGCGCGCACCACGCCGCCCACATCGGGAGAAACAACAATCAAATCTTCGTAATTCTTGCTGCGCAAATCATTGAGCAACACGGGCGAGGCGTAAATGTTGTCTACGGGGATATCGAAGAAGCCTTGAATCTGATCGGCATGCAAATCCATGGTCAACAGTCGAGAAACGCCCACAGTCTGCAATAAATTTGCTACAACTTTGCCGCTGATCGGCACGCGGGAAGAACGTGGGCGTCGATCTTGGCGGGCATAGCCGAAATAGGGAATCACAGCGCTGATGCGCTCAGCGGACGCACGCTTGAGTGCATCCACCATGATCAACAGTTCCATCAAATTTTCATTGGTGGGCGCGCAAGTCGATTGCACAACAAAAACA
>JANMFP010000411.1:0-3007 GCA_031378135.1 Variovorax sp.
GCAGGGCGCTCGCTGATGCAGTTGGCAGCAGAGCGCGGTATGGATGCGGTTGAATTGGCCAAAGAGCTGATGCCTGCGGGCGCGGTGTATTTTGCGATGGATGAGGGCGATGTAAGCCGCATCCTCGCGCATCCGCTCACGCTAGTTGGCTCAGACGGCCTTGCGCACGATGAGAGCCCGCATCCGCGCCTGTGGGGCAGCTTCCCACGCGTGCTCGGGCGCTACAGCCGTGAGCAAAAGCTTTTTTCGCTGGAGACGGCGATCCACAAAATGACGGGTTTGAGTGCGCGCCGTTTCGGTTTGGATCGCGCGGGAGCAGCAGGTCAACGTGCTCGCGGAACCATTCAGATCGGCATGGCGGCAGATCTCGTGTTGCTCAACCCAGAAACGGTGAACGATTGCGCAACCTACGACGCACCCACTCAGCCCAGCATCGGCATCGAGCGTGTCTATGTGAATGGGCGGCTTGCTGCTTTGAATGGTCAAACCACCGATGGCCATGCGGGGCGTGTGTTGCGCCGCGCACAACAATAGAGATCCGCTGTTAATCCTGAGCGTTGGCTATCAAAACAAAGCTGCACTCATGATGTAATCAAGGCATGAGCGAGCATCTTCCCCCTTATCCCTGTTACCTAGGCCGTGGCGGCCAAGGCGAGTTGACCACCATTGATCAAGCCAAGATCAGTGTGATGGATCGTGGTTTTATTTTTGGCGATGGGGTGTATGAGGTGTTTGTGGTCTATGGCGGCAAACCGTTTCGTTTGCCGCAGCACATGGCGAGGCTGGAGCGCTCGCTCGGCGAGATGCGCATTCCGAATCCGCATACACGGGAGCAGTGGCTGAGTCTGGTGCAACAACTCGTCACTCCTGAATCAATAGCGCGTAACGCAGAAAATACGCCGGCTAGCGGCATAAATGCCTCTCAAAATACGTTGATTTACCTGCAAATCACACGCGGCGTAGCGCTGCGCGATCATGTGATGCCAAAGGATATTGAGCCGACTGTTTTCATGACGCGCAGCCCTTTGAATCTGCCTTCTGCACAAGCTCGCGAGCAAGGCGTGGCCTGCGTGAGCGCTGATGATTTCCGCTGGGAGAAAGCGCATATCAAATCCACGAGTTTGCTGGGCAGTGTGTTTGCGCGGCAGATCAGCTTTGATGCGGGCGCCACGGAGACGGTGATGTTTCGGCGCGGCTATTTGTCAGAAGCGGCATCGAGCAATGTGTGGTTGGTTAAAGATGGCGCTTTGATCGGTGTACCGAAAGACAATCTCGTGCTGGAGGGCATTCGCTTTGGTTTAATGGAGGAGATTTGCAAAGCACAAGGCATTGCGTTTTCTCTGCGCCGCATCACACGGCAAGAGGTGTTAGCGGCTGACGAGTTGCTGCTGTCATCAGCCACGAAAGAAGTGTTACCGATAACGCTGCTGGATGGCAAGCCGGTTGGAAGCGGCATGCCCGGGCCGGTCTATCAGCGCCTGTATGCGGGATACCAAGATGCGAAAATAGCGCCGTGAATACATCGCCTCCCCATCCTTCTGGTAACCCTTCCGATATTCCGCCTGAGCAGTCGCTGATCAAATACCCGAGCCAGTTCCCAATCAAAGTATTGGGGCAAAAGGTGGAGGGCTTTGAGCTTGCCGTTGCGCATATCGCCAAACATTTTGATCCGACCTTTGATGCCAGTACGATTGCGCGCAAAGACAGCTCGGGTGGAAATTATCTTGGGCTAACGATTACAATCACCGCTACCAGCCGCGAGCAGCTCGATGAGCTTTACAGAACCTTGTCGACGCACCCGATGGTCAAATGGGTGATGTGATTTCGAAATTTTCATTTGAGGAATCCATCCCACACCAGCTTGCAGCCGGTGAGAAACATGCCGATATAAATCAATCGGTAAAACAACGTGGGTTGGATATGCTTGGCGATACGAATGCCCAGCCAAGTGCCGAAAAATGCAACGGGCATGAGGGCAACAGAGGTTGCAAAATTGCGCAGATCCAGCAAACCGAGCCATGCATACGGCACCCATTTGCTCAAGTTAATGATGAAGTAAAAATACGCGGCCGTGGCGGTGTAAGCCAGTGGCGTGAGCTTGAGACGCAGCATATAAGCGTTGTAGGGCGGACCGCCTGCATGCGCAACGAAGCTGGTGAAGCCTGAGGCAGCGATCAGCCATCGCCCGATCGAGGGCGGCATCGGGCCCGCATCCGCGCTGGGCGGGAAGAGCAAACGCTGCGCTAAAAAAAGCAGCGTGAGTACGCCAACGATACCGGCCACGATGGAAGCGGAAACCAGCTTAAAAAGCAGCGTACCGCAAACAATGCCCACCAAGCCCCAAGGCAGCAAGAAGCTAAGCAGTTTCCGATCCACATTTTTGCGGAATGCGGCGATGCCAATGATGTCCATGGCGAGCAGCAAGGGCATGAAAATCGCAGCGGCTTGCGGCACGGATACCGACAGAGCCATGATCGGCACGGCCAGCGCACCAAAGCCCGCGCCAAAGCCTGATTTGGAAATGCCCATGAGAAAGACTGCCGGAATAGCAGCAGCGTAAAACCAAGCGTCAGTGATGGGTTGAAGGAGCTGGGGGAAATTCATGAAGTGAGAAAATACAAATTATGTTCACACCCAACCAAGAAGATGTGCGCCGTTTTATGTGTACGGTGTACGCCAAGCATCAAAAAAATATCCCGATGGAAGGCGTCGAAACGCTGGCCGCTTTGTGGATGGATGAACATCCAGAATACCACGCAGATTTTGCAGATGTGGATACTGCCTTGCTCAAAATGTATGACGTGAGCGATTCAAAAACCAATCCCTTCTTGCACCTCTCGATGCATCTGAGCATCAGCGAGCAAAGCAGCGTGGATCAGCCGCGCGGCATTCGGCAAGCGGTGGAGTTGCTCACAGCGCGGCGTGGCGATTTGCATGAGGCGCATCATGAGGTGATGGAGGAACTCGGCATCATGATTTGGGAGAGTCAGCGCGCGGGGCGACCGCC
>JANMFP010000227.1:0-1662 GCA_031378135.1 Variovorax sp.
CTCGGCAGCTTTGCGGCAGCCGCTCGCGAGCTGGGCATTTCCGCCGTGGCGGTGAGCCAAAACATCAGCCGTTTGGAGCAAGCTTTGAATGTGCGCCTGCTCGCCCGCAGCACCCGCGCACTCACGCTCACGCCCGAGGGCCAAGCATTTTTAGAGCAATGCCAAGGGCCGCTCGCCCAGCTCGATATGGCCTGCAAAGAGGCTTCTAGCGATGCGAAATCAGCCAGCGGGAAAGTGCGGGCGACGATCGTCTCACCAGTGGCCTTTCAGTATCTGATTCCAATCCTGCCAAAGTTTTACGAACGCCATCCCGATATTCAATTGGAAGTAGAGCTCAGCGAAGACTCTTCGCCGCTGATCCCCAAGCGTATGGATGTGGGCATTCGCGTGGGGGCGCTCAGTGATGCCGCGTTTGTGGCGCGGCCGCTTGGGCCGATTCGTTTGCTGCTTTGCGCCGCGCCTAGCTATTTGAAAGCGCGCGGCATTCCTAAAAATCTTGATGCACTCAAAGCCCATGATGCACTGATGCTACAAATCACCGGCCGCGAGCAAAGCCAGCCTTTCATTCTGCAGACCCTCACCGATGGCGCACGCAGCATGCAGCTCCTGCCCATGCCCGGCCGCTTCATTTGCAACGATTTCCGCAGCCTCTTGCAGGCCTGCGTGGATGGCCTAGGCATCGCCCAGTTGCCGCAAACCATGGCCTTGCCCGCGCTGAAAAGCGGCCAGCTCAAAACGCTGCTGCCCGAGCATCAAATCGAAGGCTGGCAACTCTTTATTCACTATCCCAGCCGCAAGCAAATGCCCATGCGCGTGCGCGCCTTCGTGGATTTTTGTATTAAGCAGTTCGGCGGGCATCCTGATCTGAGTGAAGATACGAGCAAATGGCGAGCCAAGGTTTGAAGAGGAATGGTATGAGCGTTATCAAAAAATTACGTGCAAGCATCTTAGCCATCGGGTGCGTTGCTTTAAGCGCGTCTGCATGCGCTCAAGAGGCGATCAACTTGCCCGGCCCGAGCGGCATCGATTTGAAAGCTTGGCATTACAAGCCCACAGACCCTGCGAATCAGCCTCAACCTGTGGTGATTGCTCTGCATGGCTGTGGAGGCTTATATGCGACCAGTGGACAGCGCAAAGGCCAACTCAATGCACGCCATCACGCGATGGGGGAAATGCTGCAAGCGCAGGGCTATCACGCGATATTTCCCGACAGTTTTGGCTCGCGAGGGATCGAAAGCATTTGCTCAGAGGCGCAGCGCTTGAAGAATGGTATTCGCGTGGGCATGGATGAGCGCCGCGCAGACACGCTGGCTGCGCTGGCATGGATTCGCACGCAGCCTTGGGCCGATGCACAGCGCAACAATATTGCCTTGCTGGGCTGGAGCAACGGAGGGCAAACATTGTTGGCCGTGACGGATGCGCATCACAGCTTGGTCAAAGCATCTGGCGCGCCTTTTAAAACGGCGATTGCGTTTTATCCCGGCTGTGTTGAAGCGGGCCGCACTGGCTATCGCCCGAACACGCCGCTCACGATGCTGCTTGGCGCGGATGACGATTGGACACTGCCTGAGCCTTGCATCCAGCTAGGGCAAAAGCTCAAAGCTCTGGGGGATGATGTGACGGTGAAGGTCTATCCCGGTGCTGTGCATGATTTTGATACAC
>JANMFP010000229.1:0-8897 GCA_031378135.1 Variovorax sp.
AATGCGCATTATTGCGTTCATCACCTACAGCGCAGAGATTCGGCAAATACTGGATCACATCGGGGTCGATTGCGAGCCACCGCGCCTGTCCCCGGCACGCGGGCCACCGTTGTGGGAAGCCGATGCGCAGTGGGGTGAGGAAAGCCAAGCCCTGCCAGATTGGGATCTGCAAACTCAGAGCGCACCAGACTATGAGGTCGATCAGCGCCTGAGTTGGTAAGTCCACTGGCCAAGGATCAAAGCGACGTTTTAAAGACGCTGCGGGGGTGGGCTGCGCGCGCGAAAGACGAACAGACGTTTTGCAGACAACGAATCCGCTGAATAGCGGCCGTCGCTGCCAAAGTTGCACGAATCAATGATCCACAATGGCCTCAAACCCGTGCGATACTTGATCTTATGAGGTTGAATTTCCTATCCGTTTCGCGCAACAGCGGCTACGAAGCTGGTTTTAAACACGCTGCAAGCCAGCGCTGAACCTCTGAGCCATGACGAGCTAGAGCAGCGTTTGGTGGCAGCCGATGGTGCGAGCAATAAGCCCGACCGCGTCACGCTCTACCGAATATTAGAGCGCCTGTGCCAAACAGGTTTGCTGCGAAAAGTCAGCCATAACGACAGAAGCTGGCGATTCGCATTAACCAAACAAGATGATGCGGGCACGTTTGAATGCGATGAATGCCATGAACTGACGCCTCTTGAACAAAACGACAAATTGAGCGAAGCACTCGCTTTAATCGGCAGCTATCTCAAAGTCAAAGGCACAAAGGCCGCGCCTTCGTTCATCAGTGCGCATGGCGTGTGCGCAAAATGCGTGAGCTAATTATTTATAGCCTTTTGGGCAGGTAGCCGGCATAGAATCTGCGTAGAGTGCTATGCAATTAATAGCATTTTTTAAATTTCGCTACTCGCTCAATCTAACATGCGGTTAACGCAGCGCAGCTCTAAGCGCCAAAGCAAGCAACAGCAGACCAAGGCAGGCGATCCACGCGCCTGCAATTCGTGCTGCAAGTGGTAGGTGCCGTACTACCCACGGCAGGCGACGCGCATCGCGCAGCCCCACAGAGAACAAACTGCACAGCACGATCACGGTGATGCCCATGCTGAGCATGCTTTGCCAATGAAAACGATCTAGTTCAGCAGCCGCGCAAACTGCGCCGCCTGCACAAGCGGCAAGCAACATGATCCAGCGGCGATGCACTGCCGAGCCCGCTGCCGCTACTCCACCAAGGCAAGCCGCTGCCAACGACGAAGCCACGCGCGCACCCGAAGAGTTCCAGTTCAAGGCCAACCATTCGCCAAGCAGTAGTGCAGTGACTGCGCCAATTCCCGCAACCGCACTCACACGGTAATGCTGCTGCTCATCCAAACTCAAAGCAACCAAGGCTAAGCCCAAAAGCAAGGCGATGCACAGCGGCGATGTGATGACATGCAAGATGCCATCGAGCCAAGGCTGCGTATTGACATCGCCATGCGCAAATGCAGCGGCTGGGAAAAGATAAAAACTGCAGTAGCAGCAGACACGTAAAAAGCTTGGCATAAGCAAGAGCATACGCGGCAGCGCTGCGCGTGGATGCGAATACTGCGCAGGTCGTGAAACAAAAAAGCAAAGAGTAAGAATGTGCAAACTTGCTGAATCTGTTGCCCGCATCGTGGCGTATTGAATACTAGCCAATCAGTAGGCAAGCTGATGAGCCAATGGCATTAACTTTGATTCAGATAGGATTCTTGAAATGAAAAAGACGACAGTAGCGCAAGCTGTGGCAGCGCTAAGCATGATTTGTGGTGCAACTTGGGCGCAGGCGCAAAACACACCGCCCGAAGTGACGTTGAAGGCAGTCGAAGTCAAAGGCCAAGCGCTTTTGCAGAGCGAGAGCACCAGTGCAAGCCGCACCACCTTGGATGCAGAAGAAATTCGTGATTTGGCAGTCAGCCAGCCCGAGCTTCTATTGGCACGTGTGCCGGGCATGCGCGTAAAAACATTTGGCCTTGGCGGCGTGGTTAATGGTATTTCTCTGCGGGGCTTTGGCAGCGGCGCGCATGGCGGCGATTTGGGTTTTGTGCTCGATGGCATCAGTTTGAATGAGGCGATTTCTCACTCTGACGGTTATGCCGATTTGAATGTAGTGATCCCGTTGGAATTGCAGCGCTTGGACGTGATCAAAGGCCCGAGCAGCGTGTTGGTGGGCAATTACAACCGCGCAGGCAGCATCTTTTTGCAGACTCGCAAAGGCGGAGAATATAAATTGGCGGATGTGAGCGTTGGCTCATTCGGCGCGGTTGACACACAAGTTGCAGGCGGCTTTAAATTAGGCGCAGGGAATCTGAATTTGGCAGCCCAGCTGTCAACGACCAACGATTTCCGGCCGCAATCAGGCTTTGATCGCGCCACCATTTCAGGCAGATATTCGCTGGCTATCGATAAGGGCGATATCTCAGTGTCCGCACGCTCGCATCGCGGCAAATGGGATTCAGCCAGCTACCTTACACGCCAGCAGTTTGATGCGGGTGATCCTTTTGGCAAAGACCCGCGAGCGCAAAACGACGGTGGCGATAAGACCTTTGGAACGCTTCGTGTAGACGTGACGCGCGAGCTCACCAGCGACATCAAAGCACTGGCCTACGTGTATGGCACGCAGCAAACTTACACGCGCTTTTTCTCGCGCCCAATCAATGCCACGATGTGGCGGCAACGCGATGAGACTTACGACCGCTCCACCACGGGCCTGGGATTTAGCCTCAACGGCTTGAGCAAAATCGGCGGCATGCCGCTCAAATGGATCACGGGCATTGAGAGCACGCGCGAGAGCACGGAATTTGATTTCTACGACGGCACGACGAACCGCGCCCGCACTACGCCCGCCGTATTCCAACAAAACCGTGATTACAAATTCAATTCTCAGGGAGCGTTTGCCGAAGGCGAGTTGAGTGTCTCTCCACTGTTCAGGCCAACCGTCGGTGTGCGCTACGACAAATACACTGGCAGCTGCCGCATCTTGGGCAGCGAGACCGTAGCGGCCTCCGATCCGCCTTGCAACGTACCTCTCAAAAACGTAAGCCATACCAGCCCGAAGATTGGCGTTCGCTCCACTGTGGCCAAGGGCGTCGATCTGCGCGCCAGCTACAACGAAGGCTTTCAGTTAGCCAACGTGCGCGGCTTGTATTCAGCCACCAACAATACCGATCCCAATGTTTTTAAGCAAAAAGAGATTGGTTTGAGCCTAGGCCCGTTTGCGAGCGTGAAATTTGATCTGGCGGTGTTTGAACTCAACAGTGACAAGGAAATTCGTGAGCTGCCCGCTGGCTCAGGGATCTTTATCAATTCTGGGCAAACACGCCGCGCGGGCACAGAAATGTCGCTGATTTGGGCGGCAGCCAAGGATTGGGATCTGTCACTTAATTACGGCACGGCGCGCACCAAGATTGAAGCCAATCCAAATGCAGCGCTGGTGGGCAAACAGCTCAGCGGTATTCCGCGATCAACGGGTCAGCTGGCTGTGAACTACGCACCCGCCCAAGGCTTTGGCGGTAATGTCACTTTCAATCAGTCAGGTGCATTCTTCTTTGACAGCAATGGCTCAAACGCTAAAACTCAGACTGGCTACTCGACTCTAGATGCAGGAGTCACTTGGCGCGGCAAGTGGGGCGGCACCGGCGTGAAAGCGCGCTTGGCCATCACCAATTTAACCGACAAGGTCTATGCCACCAATGCCTTCCAAATTGGCGGCGTGGATTTGGTTGCCCCTGGTGCGCCGCGTAGTGTGCAAGTGGGCATGCAATTTGATTTCTAAGTTTGATTTTTATTTTGATTTTTTATTTCAGGAGCTTTTATGAAAAACCTTTCGCCCTTCTACACTTCTATTGTTGCTTTGTTAATTGCTGGTACGAACTTGGCACACGCACATGATGCATTTTTTGAGCTAGCCTCGCCTGCACAAGCTGGGCAATTCATCGTGCGATTTGCCGATGAAGGCAAGCCCGTGCCCTACCCCGCAGCGAAGCTCAAGCGCACTTGGGCGCTCAGCGCAACGGGGCAAAGCGTTGCGTTGCAGCAAACGCCTGCTGCTGATTTTGTGCGCATCTCAGCGCCTTCTGATGCTGCCATGATGGCTTTGGAGTTTGAAAATGGCTTTTTCAGCCGCACTACTGCTGGCACGGTAGAAAAGCCCATGAATGAAGTGACTGGCGCAGTCTCTGCCGTTTGGGCCAAGAAGGCCGGTAAATACATCACGCAGTGGAGCGCGCCAGTCAACAAGCCCGTGGGCTTGCAGCTAGAGATCGTTCCTATCTCCACCACGATGCCTAAGGCCGGTGAGACGATTCAAGTGCAAGTGCTGTGGGAAGGCAAACCGATTGAAGGCATGCTGGTCGCCAAAGGGGAAAAACAGCCGGGCGAGAAGACGGATGCCAACGGCATGGCCACCTACAAAGTGCAAGCGGGTTCCAATTTCGTTTGGGCTGAGCGGCGCATTCCCGTCGCTGGTGATCCGCGCTACACCACGCTAGCGGTAGCGACGAATCTGATATTTGTCACTAACTAAACCAGCACTTTGTAGCTCACCTCATGAAAACAACAACACGCTGCATCAAAACGATCACTTTTATTGCTGGCGCGCTCCTGAGCGCAGCCGCGCATGCGCACAGCGATCAAGTGAGTACGGGTGGCTTCATGGCCGGCTATTTGCATCCGCTTACTGGGCTGGATCATTTGCTGGCTATGGTCGCTGTGGGCATTTGGGGCGCGACGTTGGGCGTACCTTTGATCTGGGCGCTGCCTGTGGCGTTTCCATTCATGATGGTGGTGGGCGGCGTGCTGGCGATCTTTGGCCTGCCTTTGCCGTTTGTGGAGCTAGGCGTGGCGCTCTCGGTGTTGGTTTTAGGTGCTGCGATTGCGCTTCGTTGGAAAGCACCTATGCCAATGGCTGTAGCTATCGTCGCCTTCTTCGGCCTCTTGCATGGCTACGCCCACGGCTCGGAGCTGCCCGGCTCGGCCGCGCCCGCAGCGTATGCGGCAGGCTTCGTTATTTCCACAGGTCTGCTGCATTTGGCGGGCATCGCATTTGGAAATGTTGAGAAAGTACGCCATGGATCAAAAATATTGCAAGCCGCAGGCGCACTGATCGCACTCGTTGGCCTGTGGCTGGTCTTCGCTTAAATTTCTATCCATTTAAATGCGCCTTTAGGCCAGTAGCCGGCATAGATATTGCGTAGTCTGCTATTAAATTAGTAGTTTTATTACTCGAAATAAGGATCATCATGCAATCGCTCAAACACTTCATTTGCATCGCACTCGTCGCCTCAGCCACAGCAGTTGCTGCGCACCCGATTGAGTCCGTGAGCACCGATCCAAAGCTTCAAGCGGAGATTTCTAATTTTCGCAAAGCGTTTCAAGCAGCAGCAATAGAGCGCAACACATTGGCTCTGCGCAACTACTACACCGATGATTTCACTCACACGCACACCAGCGGCAAGGTGGATAACAAAGATGCGCGCATCGTTAGCGTGATGGCTGGCGAGCCCACAGTAGAGATGGCTCCGACGCCCGAATACCGCCTCTCCTGCTTTGGAGAATCCGTCTGCATCGCCCGCGCGCTCAGCCCGATCAAGCGCATGTCAGATGGCAAATGGTTTGACGTAAGGTGGACACAAACCTACATCCGCACTGCCAAGGGCTGGCTAATCGCCATCAGTCAAGCGACTGGGCTGCCAACGACCGTACGAGACAATCCTTAAAGCTCTACAGGTAATTAGCCGGCGTAGATTGTGCGCAGATTGCTATTTTATTGATAGCGTTTAAACCGGTTTACATCGCCTCAAGGGTTGAACACATCAACCACCAACACGAGCACGGGCTGATCGGTGTGGTTGATCCAAGCATGGTCCACACCTTTTTTCTCTACCGCCACATCGCCCACACGGCGAATCGTTGGAGCAGCCCAAAGATTTCGACGAACGCGACCCCGCCGTCAAAGCCATGCTCTCCATGGCCATCAATGCCTGCAAAGCACAAGGTAAATACGTTGGCATCTGCGGTCAAGGCCCTAGCGATCATCCTGACTTTGCGCAGTGGCTCGCCGACCAAGGCATCAGCTCGATTTCGCTCAATCCCGATACGGTGGTGGCAACTTGGCAGGCGCTGGCGGGGTGAGCTGGATCAAGACATCGAAGCGTCAAACTCTAACGTTTACGCTTCTTTTTATGCTGAGCTTCCAATTGCCACAGTCCTAAGGCTGCTTGAAAACAAGCTAAAAACAATCCCCACATCAGAACGGAAAAAGAAGATCTTTTTGAATCGATTTTTCGTTCCTGTGCGGAGCAGTAGCTTCGTAGTAAAAGTATTGATTTGGATAATCTTGCGCTGCAGTTGCAAGTGCTTTCTCGCACGCTGAATCATTGGCCATGCCGACAAGATCTATAGCTGTATATTTTTGTGGTTTAGATCCATTGATGCTGGCTAAGTAGTTGTATGTGATTCGCATTTCGCTTCTGCCTTTGCGAAAACCACAATTAGCCGACTCAAAGCTTGCCTTGACGCTAATCGGAGTTTCAAGAGATTGCTCTTCGATTAGCCTTGTATCGAACGTAAATGCCCCAATTGCGATAGCTACAAAATTGCTGACCAAAGAAAGCACATGCCGGGAGAACTTTGATGAGTCACTTGTTAAGTCTCATCAATCTAGTCCAACCACACTGCTGACCAACAACCATACCTTCTGCAGCTCAGTTGCTGATACGAATTCACCAGTGCAAGTCGTACCGCGCGCTTGCCAGTCGAGATTTTTGAGGTGATCGCTGAGCACCACGCCTTTGACCGATTTGGTTTGAATCGGCACTTCAAAAGGATAGCCCTTGACCTTGGAAGTAATCGGGCAGACAAAGGCTCGGCCAATGCGTTGGTTGTAAGCGGCTTTTGAAATGACCAGTGCGGGGCGGCGGCCAGCTTGCTCGTGGCCGCTTTGCGGGTCGAAATCAATCCAGATGATTTCACCTTGCGCGGGGGCTTGCTGTGAGGTGCTGGTCGGGCCCGATTTTGCGCGGCTCACCATGCTTCGCTACCCTGAGTCTGGCCCCAAGTGATATCAGCTTCATCGGGCATATTTTTCGGGGTGACCTGTGCGAGCAAAGCATCCAAATTCGGGCGCTCTAAAACAGGCCGCAGGATGATGCTGCCATCCGTACCGTTTTCAAACCGTACGGTTTGCCCAATCTTCAAACCTGATTGCTTGACCAAAGGTGCAGGAATGCGCAGGGCAGTGGATTTGCCCCAACTGGATAAGGTGGCTTCTAAGGCATGCATGATGAAATCCAAGATAACGAGATATTCCAGATATTACCTCGCTACTGGATTGATGTCAAAAGAATTGAAATGCTACAAATGCTCGTCAAACAAAATACAATACTACCCATACTTTAAAATATGGGTAGTATGTATGAAAACCACTGTTGAAATTTCAGATGTGCTCTTTGAGCGCGCACGCGCCGAAGCCAAGCAGCGCGGCACGAGCCTGCGTGCTTTGATTGAGGACGGTTTAACAGCTGTGCTGAATGCGCCTAAATCCAAGACTGTTAGGCCGATGCGTGATTTCAGTTTTGGTGGAGCAGTGAAGTTTCCAGCCGAGTACGTATTGCCCAAATCAGGTGGTCGTGAATACGATGTGGTGGATGGCGAGCTGATCAAGCGCGAGTATTGAAAACGCGCTTGCCAATGATTGCCATCGATACCAACATCCTGATCTACGCGCACCGCGAAGATTTTCCCCAGCATCGCGCTGCCAAGGCCGCGCTCAATGATCTGCACATGAGCCAACGCAATTGGGCGATTCCAATCGTGTGTATTCATGAATTTTTATCGCAGGTGACGGGTTTTCGCGCACCCTATACGCCCACGCCAGTGGCCTCAGCATTCATGCAACTACGCGCATGGATGGCGTCTGAAACCCTGACAATTTTGCAACCGACTGAGCTGCATGTGGATGTGCTTGAAAAGGTAGTGACGCAAGGACAAGCGCGCGGCGGGCAGATTCATGACGCACGCATTGCCGCGATTTGCTTGGAGAACGGTGTTCGCGAACTGTGGACGGCTGATCGAGATTTCGCGCGTTTTGCGCAGTTGTTGCCAACACGCAATCCGCTTGTGGGTTGAAATGAGAGACGCAGAGAATGTTCTGCGCCCCTCGATCTCACTCACCCATTCATCGTCACAGTCTGCCCCCGCGTTTTCCACATCGAATAAATCACGCCGCCAGCAATCAAGCCGAAGGTGATGGACAGGGAGATCACGGGCGGGATTTTGCCGATGATGCCGACCAAGAAGATTTTGCTGCCGATAAAGACCAAGACCAAGGCGAGTGCGTATTTAAGATATGTGAAGCGGTGGATCATCGCGGCCAGTGCAAAGTAGAGCGCGCGCAGGCCGAGAATGGCGAAGATGTTGCTGGTGTAGACGATGAAGGGATCTGTGGTGATGGCGAAGATGGCGGGCACAGAATCCACCGCGAACACCAGATCGACAAACTCAATCAGCATCAGCGCCAAGAACAAGGGTGTGGCATGGCGCACGACTTTGCCTGTCGCAGGGTCGGGCTCGTGGACGAAAAATTCATTGCCCCGCACACCTTCGGTGACTCGCATGCGTTTACGCAGAAACTTCAAAAGCGGATTGTTGGCAATATCAGGCATGTTGTCTGCAATGATCCACATCTTGACACCAGTGAGCACCAAGAACGCACCAAACAAATACAAAATCCAGCTGAATTGAGTCACCAAAGCGGCGCCCAAGCCAATCATGATGGCACGCAATACGATCACGCCCAAAATGCCCCAGAACAACACGCGGTGTTGATACTGCCTTGGAATTGCAAAGTAGGTGAAGATCAAGGCGATGACGAACACGTTGTCCATAG
>JANMFP010000232.1:0-2303 GCA_031378135.1 Variovorax sp.
GTGGCTTTGGCCAGCTGCGCAGTTTGCGTTCGCTCAATCGGGGTGATGATGACTTGTTTGTTGGTATACAGCGTGACATCCGCATGCTCCACACCTGAGAGCTCTTTGCCCGCAATCGGGTGCGCCGCGACGAACACGCCGACTTGATCTTTGAGCACGCGGCGCGCAGCGTCAACTACATTGCGTTTGGTCGAGCCCACATCCATCAACAGCACGTCGGGTTTCAAAATATGCTTGATACTTTTGAGCGTGGCCTCTGTTGCAGCCACTGGCACAGCAATCAGCACCAAATCTGCGCCAGAAGCGGCCAGCAAAGCCGAGGGTGCTTCCACATCAATCACGCCCATTTTCAAAGCGCGTTGGGTCGTCGAGGGAGATTTGCTGTAGCCCACAACGCGTTTAACGAGCCCAGCCTTTTTCATAGCCAGCGCAAATGAGCCACCCATCAGACCACAACCGATTAATCCAAGCTGCTCAAACATGTTGTTCTTTTAATAACGAGGGGACTGGGTATGCCATATGAGGATTAAGCGCTGCTAGGGTAAGAGCCTAACAATTTGAAATATGCGCAAAGTGTACGCAATTCCGTCAAGGCCGCCGCCACATGAGGTTGTTCTGCGTGGCCCTGCAAATCAATGTAGAAGTAATACTCCCACTGCCCAGTGCGCGCTGGGCGAGACTCAAATCGCGTCATGGATACGCCATGTTTTTTGAGCGGCACGAGCAAATCATGCACCGCCCCTGGCTGATTCGGCACGGAGATGATGAGGCTGGTGCAATCTTCGCCCATGCCGGCTTGGCTGGGCTGCGGTGCGGGAATCGTGTCGGGCAGCGCGATAATGCAAAAACGTGTGCGGTTATAGGCGTCGTCTTGAATCGCATGCGCGGCAATGTGCAAACCAAAAATACTCGCTGCTCGCTCGCCAGACAGCCCCGCCCAATGAGGATTCTCAGCGGCCAAGCGAGCACCCTCTGCATTGCTCGCGACTGCTTTGCGCTCCGCATCGGGTAAATGCTTATTCAGCCATTCTTGGCATTGGGCGAGGGCCTGCGGATGCGCGGCGACGACTTCAATGCCTTCCAAGCTTTGCGATTTGCGCAGCAAGTGGTGGCGCACCATCAGGCTGACCTCGCCCACGATATTGGCTGGCGTTTGCAGCAGCAAATCCAAACTGCGCGTGACCGGCCCTTCGGTGGAATTTTCTACACCCACCACGCCAAAATGCGCCGAACCTGCCGCCGTGGCATGAAACACTTGGTCAAAGCTGGCGCAATAAATCAGCTCGACCGAGGAGCCGAAAAATTCAAGGGCTGCCTGCTCACAAAACGTCCCCGCTGGCCCGAGCACGGCCACGCGCTGCGCCGCCTCCAAGCTGCGGCAAGCACTCATGATCTCGCGCCACACATGGCTGATGTTCTCCGGCTTCAATGGCCCGGAATTGGCCGCTTGCAAACCTGCAATCACCTGCGCCTCGCGCTCCGGCCGATACACGGCCGAGCCTTCCGCGCGCTTGATCTCGCCCACCTCGCCTGCTAAAGCTGCACGTTGGTTGAGGCAGCTCAGCAGCTCGCGATCCACGGCATCAATCTGCTGGCGAAGTTGATCAAGCGTTTTAGTGGTCATTTGAGGCCATTTTGAGGCTATTTTGAGGTTCAGCCGGCGTGTTTATTGCGCAGAGTGCTATTAAATAATGAGCATTGAAGTTTCAAACTTATCAGGTTTGATCTCTTGGCTCGTTGCCCGCATCGCCAGAATTTGCATCACCTGATGTGTCACCAGATTCAGCACCCGGTGCATCACCGGATTCAGCATCCGCGATATCATCCACCGCCGCGTCGTTTTCCACAATGCGCTGCAAACCGCTGAGCTTGGTGCCAGCATCTAAGCTGATCAAAGTCACACCCTGCGTGGCGCGGCCGAGTTCGCGGATTTCTGACACGCGAGTTCTCACCAATACGCCTTTGTCCGTGATCATCATGATCTCGTCATCCGCATGCACCAAAGTCGCACCAACGATTTTGCCGTTGCGCTCGCTTTGTTGAATGGCGATCATGCCCTTCGTACCGCGGCCGTGGCGCGTGTATTCTTGGATGTTGGTGCGTTTGCCAAAGCCGTTTTCGGTGGCAGTGAGCACCGATTGCTGCTCGTCTTCTGCCACCAGCAGAGCAATCACGTTTTGCCCGTCTTCCAGCATCATGCCGCGTACGCCGCGCGCCTGCCGCCCGAGTGGGCGCACATCGTTTTCATCAAAGCGCACCGCTTTGCCGCCATCGCTGAACAGCATCACATCATGTGATCCGTC
>JANMFP010000504.1:0-3505 GCA_031378135.1 Variovorax sp.
CTCGCGCCGAGCTGATCGATCAAGACGCATTGATCGCAGCGCTGAACCGCGGCCGCCCCGGCATGGCCGCGGTCGACGTGTTTGAAAGTGAACCCATCCTGCAAGGCCACGCGCTCCTTCGCCTCGAGAATTGCATCTGCACGCCACATATTGGCTACGTCGAGCAAGACAGCTACGAGCTTTATTTTGGCGCAGCGTTTGAGAACGTCGTGAATTTCATCAAAGGACAGCCCACGAATATCGTGAATCCGGGGGCGTTGCAGGTGCGGCGCTGAGGTTTGGTTTTTCTCTGCTGTTTCGCTGACTTTCAAACCCATCGCTTAGCAGGTTGACTTGGGTGAAGCGTCGTTGAGAACTATAAAAGTAATAGCACTCTACGCAGCAAATGCGCCGGCTACTGGCCAATATCAATGAGAAGGTGGGCGGATACACTGAATATCTAGGCTTAAAGCTTTGCTGACACCGAGCCAAGCGCGATCTGCCGTCAAGACGCGTGCTTTTAAACGCTGCGCAAGAGCGAGACACAAGCGATCCCCTAAGCTCAAGCCGATGCTTTTCGTCTGCCCCCTTATCCAGCCAGCCTGCTCGCCGTCGCCCACAGGAATATCCACCACAGAATAGGCCAAGTCAGCCAAGATCGTTTTGATCGCCTCTGGCTCAGCGCCGCGATCCAATGCTTTGGCAATCACCTCAGCTTGATTGGCCGCACTCACCACGCAACGCTGCGAATGCAACGCCTGCCCCACGATCTCAGAGCCAGGCTCAGCTTGCAAGAAAGCGATGATCGCAGAAGCATCGAGCACAACGGATTTGCTCATTTCTTCTTTGCATCTTTACGACGCTCTGCAATCAATTCATCAGCGAGCGAAGGCGAGTTTTTAGGCGCAAACTTTTGAAACATCGCCTGCGCCTTCTCAAGCTGCGCACGCCGCGTCGTCGCCACCAACTCCCCGTTGCGCGCCGACCAAATCAGCTGATCGCCGTCATGCAAATCAAGCTGCGCACGTAATGAAACAGGAATGACTGCTCTGCCATTGAATAGGTTGGAAGCTAAATTCATGGTGAATTCCTACAAAAATCGAATTATTGCCATTTTAATCGTGCTTCTCAAAAAATGCCATTCAATGCAACTTGTGTTCGGCTAGCAGACCTTTTGCAACCGCTTCGCCTTCACTCCAGCTGCTCGCCTGCCACGCGACGTGCCCGAAAAAGCCGAGATGGCGACTGTCCTTGTGTTGCGCTCTTGCCCGCAAGCAACGAGCTGCCATCTTTTGTAGCGCTCATTGCATGGTCTGCCGCGCCCGACCAAGGACAGTCTTCGTTTTTTCAGGCCCATCGCGTAGCGGATTGACGTTGTTGACGCTTTGCTTCGCTCTGATTTGAACGCACCAGTTTAAACTTACACAACAGCAAGCACTACAGATTCCCTAAATGCTCAATATCTTTTGCGAAACCAAGCGCAACTATGAGCGAACAGCAGTCAAAGAATCACACGGTCGCAGTTAGATACTCAAGTCCTCGTTGTATAACAAAACAGCTTTCAAACGCAAATAATAAGCATATGAAACACGCCTTCCTTCAAATACGGCATTGGACGCTTACAGTGCTAACTACATTCATATTGACGAGCTACACGCAGGCACAACAGATCGAACTCGCGACAAACAAAATCAACCTCGTGAGACTTGAAAAAATTCTCAAACTCTTCGACAAATCGAAATTCGATTCAGGCATCTACTCTTATAGTTTTTCAATTCCAGACACCCCAAAGCACGGATATTCCCGCTTCGAAGCTCATGGGCAGTTTGCGCAAGACCTCGATAAGGTAGTGATTACTTGCCGTCGGTTTTCCAAAGAGGGCAAAGGCGAGCCGTATTTGGAAAACATTGCTAGTCCCTGCGGCAAAATTTATAGCCAAGCACTTTCTGTTTTTACCCCTAACTATGTAGATCTAACTAGTTACCTCATGTCTACAGCGCGTGAGATGGGTAAGCCTTATTCAATGTCACAGCACAAAACTCAGGACTTGTTGTTTGAGTTCGGCAATGACGGAATTCTTATCATTCGTCGAGCGTCAAGAAAATTACCTAAAGTTTGAAACAGGTAGGCTCTATACATGGCTCCCTCGAAGGAAGTAGACGACTTTAACCCGCTACGTGATGGGTCTGAAAAAACGAAGGCATTCGCTGGTCGGGCGCGGCCAAACAAGCTGTGATCGCTACAAAAGGTCGCAGCTCGTCGCTTGCGAGTAGGAGCGCCACACGAAGAAAGCCCTCGGCTTTTTCAGGCACGTCAAGTGGCAGGCGAGCGGGAGGTGTGTAGGGGAAGCGGTTGAGCGCCAATACAGACAACTTAGCACCAATACGTAGAGAACAATGCGAAAATACGGGTTTTCCCGTTTACAAAGAAGTGACTCACATGGACGCAGAACAAATCAATGCTATCGGCGGCAAACTCACCGATCTGGCCGCCCGCACCCTCGATCTTCGGGGGTATCTTTGACTACGAGCGCAAAAGTCATCGCTTAGACGAGGTCAATGCCGCTTTAGAAGATCCCAGCGTTTGGAATGATCCGAAGAAAGCCCAGGAATTGGGCAAAGAAAAGCGCCAGCTAGAAAACGTCGTCAACAACGTGACCACGCTGGACCGTGATTTGGCGGACAACGCTGAGCTTTTTGAGATGAGCAAAGAAGAAAGCGACCTCGATGGCCTGAAAACGATTGCAGACGATGCAGAGCGGCTTGAGCTGATCGTGAAAGATCTTGAATTCAAGCGGATGTTTAACCAGCCCGCCGATCCGAGCCACGCTTTCCTCGACATTCAAGCTGGCGCGGGCGGCACGGAAGCTTGCGATTGGGCCAGCATGCTGCTGCGCCAATACCTGCGCTATGCCGAGCGCAAAGGCTTCAAAACCACGATTGACGAAGAAACGCCCGGCGATGTGGCGGGCATTCGCTCGGCCAGCATCAAGATCGAAGGCGATTACGCGTTTGGCCTGCTGCGCACCGAAACTGGCGTACACCGCCTCGTGCGCAAATCGCCGTTCGACTCCTCAGGCGGCAGGCACACCAGCTTTGCCAGCGTCTTCGTCTACCCTGAGGTAGACGACACGATTGAGATCAATATCAACCCAGCTGACGTGCGCGTGGACACTTACCGCGCCTCTGGCGCAGGCGGCCAACACATCAACAAAACGGATTCCGCCGTGCGCCTCACGCACATCCCCACCAATATCGTCGTCACCTGCCAAGATGGCCGCAGCCAGCACAGCAACAAAGATGTCGCGTGGAAGCGCCTGCGCTCAAGGCTGTATGACTTTGAAATGCGCAAGCGCCAAGAAGAGCAGCAAAAGCTCGAAGACACCAAAACCGATGTGGGCTGGGGGCATCAAATTCGCAGTTACGTACTGGACAACAGCCGCATCAAAGATCTGCGCACGGGCGTAGAAATCTCTGCCACGCAGAAGGTGCTGGATGGGGATTTGGATGATTTCATTGAGGCTAGC
>JANMFP010000505.1:0-8684 GCA_031378135.1 Variovorax sp.
CCCAGCGAACGCCACGCCCTTGGTCAACGATGCTGCCAAGCTGCGCCAAGACTTGTGGGATGCAGCAGCCAAGCTCAAAGGCCATCCGGGCTGGCGCTGCGCTGAGCAAAAAACAGCCTGTGCCGAAGTTGAGCTTGTACATGCTGGCAATGAATTTAACCAACAGCAATGGCGCCATGCCAAGCCGTATGTGCAAATCGCTGAAGATTTGATCGGCGATGCTCAGCGCGCAGCTGAGGCATGCATACCGCCGCCAGTTGCTGCTGTCGTGCCGCGTATTGCACCGCCTGCGCCGGTGGTGGCGACTGCCGTCCCGGTCAATGCAGCGGCCAATGTGCTGTTTAATTTCGACAAACGCGATTTAGCCAATGTACGTGCCTACACCAAAGACCAACTTGACACCTTGATCGGCCAAGTCAAAAGCGGCAGCATCACCGTCAGCAGCATCAAACTCATCGGCCACGCCGATCGCTTGAACAGCACCGGAGACGCCAACTACAACACCAAGCTCAGCCAAGATCGTGTGGAAACCATTCGTGCCTACATGGTCAGCCAAGGTGTGCCAGCCAACTTGATTTCGACCGAATTCAAAGCCGACACGCAGCAAATCGAGGCCTGTACGAAAGCCAAATTCCGCTCCAACACCGAGTTGCAAGAATGCTTGTTGCCCAACCGTCGTGTGGAAGTGGTGCTCAGTGGTGTGCGCAAATAAGCCAGCAAATTAGTTCATCACACTTTCGCCACAAAGCCCAGACGCAGTCGTACTTCTGGGCTTTTTTGTACGCTATTAAATCCATAGCTGATTGCGCAAGTAATACGCCGGCTACCAGCCGATTTGCTAGTGAAAGCCATCGAAATGGCGAGGGCTGTGTCATCTGACCTCATCAGTTTTGATGAGGTCAAATCTTCACCATTGGCATATACTTCTTGTCAACATTGTCTATTTGTGTCATATTGTTATTAATATAAACAATCTTACAGGAGCTGAAACATGCGTGAGTATTCTTTGTCTGCTATGGCAGCGTCTTTGCTAATAGCCTCGACTTTGGCTGGATGCCAAACCAATCCATCTCTGCAAAACGCAACTGGCGTCAGCTCAATGGAAGTCGATCCAAGTCGTAAAGGTCCCGTTGCCGGTGTGGGCGTCGAGGGGCAAGACATTATTGCTATGACAGATGCCATGATGCGCGATATGTTGGCAGAGCAAATATTCCAAGACACTGGTAAACGCCCCCGTGTGATCATTGATAGTGAGTATTTCGTTAACGAAAGTTCTCAAGCAATCAACAAAAACATCATCACTCAGCGCCTGATGGTCAACTTGAATCGTGCAGCCAAAACGCGCATGCAGTTTATTAACCGCCAAAACACAGCCATGATTGAGCGTGAGCGCCAACTCAAACGCAGCGGCACGACAGATATTGGCACAACTGGTCTGACAAAAGCACAAGCTGGCGCAGATTTCCGTTTGTCCGGCAAGATCAACTCATTAGACAGCCGCAATGTTAAGACCGGCATGATTCAGCGTTACACGCAAATCTCTTTTGAAATGACAGACCTCGAGAGTGGTGAAATTATTTGGTCTGGCATATATGAATTTTCTCGCGCTGCAGCTGATGACGTCGTCTACCGCTGATTAATTTGAACACAAGGGAAACATATGAACCAATCTCTCCATCATGGTATTCGTGGCCTCGCATCACTGTTTATGGTAGGCATGCTGGTAGCTTGCCAGACCCAATCTACTCCTCCAATCTACACAGGATGTAAGACTTGGGAGCAACAAGTGGGCGCACCTCAGCTATCAGCTGTTTCTGTCCTTTCTCCGGAGCTGGCTAAGGTCATTGGTGTATCTGAAATCAACACATCGCGTACGGGTACTGGCATGGCAGCGGTACAGACGGGCGTGTACAACTGCTCGGATGTCGATGTGGTGCTTAGCGTTCGCACCCGCTTCACGGGCGATCGCGGGCAGACTGAGCCCCCCAGTGCTTGGAAAACAGTCTTCTTGCCACCTAGAGGACAAGCTACTTATGGCGAGTCCGCAATTTCAACAGCTACTTTACGCGTAGCTGTTGATATTTATGATGCTAACCGCGGGCAGTCACAGTTTGCTCCCGGCCAGAGCTACGTCGTGCCAAGTCAGCCACAGCCCAAGTGAAGTTAAAAGTGCGACAAGGAGTTGATATGAAATTCAAACAAGATTCCCGGTTTTGGCTACTTTCATCTGCGCTTGCATTTGGCACCTGTGCGATTGCACAAACACCCGCTATACCGGATAGCGCCTATCGGAAAAACCAACCCGACGTACTGGTTCAAGACAAGCCAAAAAGTTCAATAGCAGCCCTGCCTTCGTTCAATGCTTCCGCATTCACTGTAGCTTACCGAAAAGTGGGCTCACCAAATATGGTGGTGCTGTGGAATCGTGAATTCAGCGACATGCTTCAGCAAGACAGTGCTGCGCAAATCAGTATTGACAGCACTCGTGCTGGTGCAGCCAGCGTCGTTCGCGAAAATGGTCTCGGCTGGAGCACTGCAGATGCAGCAGTGGTGTCGAGCGGTAACACTACTATTACAGCGCGCGATACTAAAACAGTACAAGCACAGCGCAGCGGTCCTGTAGAGCGCGTCAATTTACAAATGCGCAGCTCGTTCATTCAAACGATCGTTGGCGCTGGCGTGAAGATGGTGGATCGCAACATTGTCATGCGCACCACCGCAACTGTTACAAAGGGCGCGCTAGATTCCCAAGGCATAGAAACAAGTGCGTTTGTAAAGCACGCCAAGCTGCTGATGGAAGTACTCAACACACCAGATTCAGCATCGCCTAGCGGCTGGGCAACATTTGTATCAGTTAAAAGACTCTCTGATGGCGTGATTTTGATGGAAGGCTACATGGATGGCAATCTAGCTGCTGACGCACCCAAGGCCGCTCCAAAATTTGAAGCCGATCCTCGCGGCGGCTTTCGTGAAGTACCAACGCCTGCAGTTAGTGTTTCTGAAGTTGGCAGCAGAGTCGCGCAACAAACTCTGGCGCTGCTTGGACAAGCAATGACACGCTAATTTTGTTTCGCATCCAGAGACGTACAAAATGTATTAAAAAAACCATGAAAACAACATTCACTTTTTTGCCAAAAATAACATCTGTAGTTGGTGCTGCTGTAGCCATACAACTTGGTGTGCTCTCCGGTTCAGCACATGCGCAATTCGGCGGGCTGCTGCAAAACATTATGCAAATTGGTGCGCAGCAACAACAGGCACAGCAGCAACAATTGCAACAGCAGCAGGCATTGCAAAACGCCAGCCCCACGAAGAAATTTGCCCCGGCACAGCCTATCCCAGCTGACGTTCAGACGGCTGGCACAAATTTCTCTCAAAAAGTTCCACAGGCCCAATTACGGCCACTCTTTGAGCGTTTGTATATTGAAGGCGAGCGTAATGCCACGCTCAACTTCCAGCGCATTGGCTTAGCAGCCTTAGCGGCAGGGGATACTGATACAGCAGAAAAAGCATTCGAAAATGCAGTTATGCGTATTGATCAGATTTACGCTGACAATCCCGAAGCTCAAAAAGCCAAATCACTTTGGACTGCAGAAAAGATCAAAGACTATAAAGGCGAGCCCTATGAGCGAGCAATGGCTATGTTTTATCGTGGTTTAGTCTATGCAGCAAAAGGTGATTTCCAAAACGCCCGTGCTATGTTTAAGCAAGCTGACTATCAAGACACTGTCTCGGAGGCAGAGCAGTATGCCGGTGACTTTGGTCTTATGCCCTATATGGCTGGTTGGGCGAGCTACTGTGACGGTAACAGTTCATTGGCTAAAGACTTTCTTCAAATGGCCGTTAAAGGCGATAAAAACTATGCAAATGTGTCTGTAGAGCAACCCGTACTTGTGCTCTTTGAAACGGGTCGAGCGCCTTTCAAGTACGGTGCTGGTAAGCATGGCGAAGAGCTGAGATGGGCGCCCCATGTCAGTCAAGCGGAAAATGCTTTGTCGGCTTGTACGGGTACAACGGCAGCCTCTTGCTCGATTAACAACTTCGTGACGGGTGCAGACATTAATTTCCAAGCTACAACACGCGGTGGACGTCCATTTGACGCCGTTTTGGGCGGTAAAGCCAGCTTCAAAGAGGGTGCGCAAAATGTTGCTCAAGTAGCCAACGTGGTTAGCCAAGTTGGGCTTGGCTTCGGCGGTAGAGAAGGTGGTAATCTCGGCCTCTTTGGTATGTTTGCTGGCATGGTTGCCCAAGGAGTTGCAGCATCAACACAGGCGCAAGCTGATATTCGCGAATGGGAGCAGTTACCCGGCACGGTGTGGCTGGCTACGGCATCCGCAAAATCCAATGTCAGCGAGTTACTTGTGAATGTGCAGTCCAGCGGCAGTCAATCAAAAATGAAAGCAACTCGATTGATCGACACGCCACGCTGTCAACTATATTGGGGTCGTTCTATCAACCCGATTGTGCTGATGCAAGAAGCAGGCCCTGTTGAAGCAGGCGCACACAAAAGGGATCCTGCATTCCGACAAGAGTTAGAAGCCTCATACGCCAATTGAGTATGTACGAGGCAAGTAGCCTTTTTGACAAACAAGGTCGTTGTTGAGTCTTGTTTGTTATTTGGTTTGCGAAAGCATTCCATTTCTTCGACAGGCTTATGTGTTTAGCTGTACTCACCAGCTAAATATTTTCCCCGGATTCATGATGTTGAGCGGGTCGAGCGCATGCTTGATGGTTCGCATGAAGGCAATCGCGCCATCGCCGGTTTCGGCTTGGAGGAAGCTTTGCTTGTGCAGCCCAATGCCGTGTTCGCCGGAGCAGGTGCCGCCTAATCTGAGGGTGCGGTGGACGAGGCTGTGGTTGAGTTGTTCGGCCTTGGCAAACTCTTGCGCGTTATCCGGGTCAATCAAATAACCAAAGTGAAAATTGCCGTCGCCCACATGGCCGACTAAAAAATACGGCAGTCCGCTGGCATCGGCTTCATCCACTGAATCGAGCAGCGCGTCGGCTAAGCGCGAAATCGGCACGCAAGTGTCCGTTGAGATCGCGCGGCAGCCGGGCTTGCTTTGAATCGCAGCAAAGTAGGCGTTGTGGCGCGCGGTCCACAAGCGCGTCCGCTCCTCGGGCGTGCTCGCCCATTCGAAAGCTTGGCCGCCATTGTCGCGTGCCAGCTCTTGCACCGTTTCGATTTGCTCGGCCACGCCCGCAGGCGAGCCATGGAATTCCATCATCAGCGTGGGCTGTTCGCTTAAGTTGGTTTTGCTGTGAGCGTTCACCATGCGCACCGTGTTGCTGTCAATCAGCTCCACGCGCGCAATCGGCACGCCGAGCTGGATCATGCTGATCACGGTGTTGACCGCATCGCTGATGGAAGGGTAAGAGCAAATCGCCGCTTGAATCGTCTCGGGAATCGGATACAGGCGCAGCGTGATCTCGGTCATGATGCCCAGCGTGCCTTCGCTGCCCACCATCAGGCGCGTGAGGTCGTAGCCTGCGGAAGATTTTTTGGCGCGCGTGCCGGTGCGGATCACCTCGCCTTGCGAGGTGACGACTTCCAATGCGAGCACGTTCTCACGCATCGTGCCGTAGCGCACGGCATTTGTGCCGCTGGCGCGTGTGGCGCTCATGCCGCCAATCGTGGCGTCTGCGCCCGGATCGATCGGGAAGAAGAGGCCGGTGGATTTGATCTCTTCGTTCAATGCTTTGCGGCAAACGCCTGCCTGCACCGTCACTGTTAAATCTTCTGGGTTGATCGACAAAATCTTGTTCATCCGCCCCACATCAATGCTGATGCCGCCCTCCACAGCGAGCAGATGGCCTTCCAGCGACGAGCCGACGCCAAACGGGATCACTGGCACTTTGTATTGCGCGCAGAGTTTCACCGCATCCGCCACATCCTGTGTGCTCTCAGCAAACACCACCGCAGCCGGTGGCGGCACGGTGGTGAACGCGCTTTCATCGCGGCCATGCTGCTCTCGAATGACTTGCGCCGTGGAACAATTCGCACCGAAGCGCGCTTTAAGTGCTTCAATAAAAGCAGCAGGAATCTCGCGTTGGCGGATTTGGGGCAGCAAATGGCTGGGAAGTGGGGCGTTCATGGGTGTCTCCTAGAAGGGCTGTGGCTGTTCTGCCTCGTAAGCATGCAGCATGTCTTATTCTAAAGACTTGTTCCTGTCGCTGGTTTGCCGCTTGCCTGGCTCACCCACTATGCTTGCTGCTCAATGAGCAAGCAGCAGACTTGGCTTAAAAAAGAGGGCTTGAACAGTAGATTCGTGTTGCGCAGACGCTCTTTTGCGACAATGATGGTTTTACGACAAAGCACACACCATCATGGGCAATCGACTCACACAAATCGCCACGCGCACCGGAGATGACGGCACGACGGGGCTGGCGGATAACTCGCGCATCTCAAAAGCCAGCGAGCGCATTGGCGCGGTGGGCGATGTGGATGAGCTCAATTCAAATCTGGGGGTGCTGCTTTGCGAGGCGATGCCGCCAGACGTGCGCGAGCTGCTGATTGATGTTCAGCATCAACTCTTCAACTTGGGTGGCGAGCTGGCGATGCCCGGCTATGAGTTGCTGAAAAACGATGCTTTGCTCCAGCTCGATCAAGCCTTAGAAACCTACAACGCGCAACTACCGCGCCTCTTGGAATTTATTTTGCCAGCCGGCAGCCGCGCAGCGAGTCTCGCGCATGTTTGCCGCACGGTGGCGCGCCGAGCCGAGCGCTCGGTGGTGGCCCTGCATGCGAAGGAGAAGATCAACGATGCGCCGCGTTTGTATTTGAATCGCCTGTCTGATCTGCTCTTCGTGCTCGCACGTGTGCTCAATCGTGTGGATGGGGGCGATGATGTGTATTGGAAGAGTGAGCGCCTTAAGACCATGGACCAGTCCCCTGAGTGATTCTTCTGCTGATTTTTAAGGCGAAATCGGCCACTGGCCGGCGTAAAATATGCGTCGAATGCTATTAAATCAGTAGTTATTCATGCCCTCTTCACCCTCTGCCAACCTCTTGGCTCTTGTCGCCATTGCACTTTGGGCGCTGCTGGCTTGGCTGGGCATCTCGCTCTCGCATGTGCCGCTGCTGATTGCACTCGGCCTCGGTCCGCTCGGCGCTGCTTTTTATGTGTGGGATGCGGCGCTCAAAAAAAGGCGATGCGCGGCAGATTGGCATCTTGAGCTACATCACGCCGCTGGCCTCCACAGCGCTGCTACTTATCGTGACGGGTCGGCCGCTGCGTTGATTGTGGGCGCTGCTGTGATGGGCATGCGTGCAAAGTAACGCTATTAAATCGATAGCTACTAGCGCAATCAATATGCCGGCTACAGGGCGATTTGATTCGTAAAACGAGAAAAAACGGGCCTTAACCCATCAACTAAAGCGCCGAGGGGCTCCAGCCTAGCAAGCCGGCCAGCCAATTCATGGCCAAGCCTGCCAACGCGCAAGCGGCTGATGCCGTGATCATGGCAAAGATACCGATGCGGTGGGTGTCTTTGGCATTGCTGCTGCTTTGACTGCCTGGCCATGCAAACAACACGGTCGATAACGCGCAAACGCTGCCGAGCACGAAGGCTTGTCCGATGGAGCGAAGCCAAGCCAGCGGTGATGTGCTGGCCAGAATCGTGGTGAGTACGCTGCGCAGATCGCCGACAGCGAGCACGAGCTCGGCCAAGATGCCAAACACCAAGCTGAACATCACGAGCAAGCATGCGCAGGCAGCACACAAAAAACCATGCGCGAAGATTTGTGGCAAAGCCAGCGAGGCCACCTGCCGATCACGCGTTGCTCGGTCTTCTGCAAAAGCCTGTGTGCTGTGCAGCTCCACGTAGCGCAGGGCCATGGCCGGCGCATTCAGCAAGGCGAGCACTTGCGCGCAGACCATCGGCGCCGCTTGCACGACCCACATCGGCCAGAGCTTGCTAAGAATCGTTTCAGCCTGCTCGCGCAGCGATGCGGGCAACACGATGAAGATCAAAATCGCAGCGATCAGCGAGAGGATCAACACAATAGGCATCGTCTCATTGAGCTCGCGATGCAATTCGTTGGTGATGCGCTGGCGAATGGCGGGCAAACGCCAGCAGCCGTTATATCGCCATAGGCCGCAAATAGCATCCCAGCGCACGCGCAGTGGCGAGACCAGCAGCGCATTCACGCTGAGCCTGATGGGCCTGGGCGCCTGTGTGGTGAGCGGCGCTTTTGAATTCATGGCGCTGGTGCTGGCGTAGGCATGGGTGCAGGGGTTGGCGCAGGGATGGGTGCGGGGGGCGGTGTTGTGGCAGTCGTTGATTCAACAGTCGTAGGCGTCGCACTATTGGGCAGTGTTGAATTTTTCACAAAGGTCGATACCGGCCAGGTCTTTTTCGCGCCATCGGTGATCACAGCAGCATCTTGCGCCGCTCTGCGCGCAGCACGCACGGCAGGCGGCACATCGCCTTTGATCTCATCGACCATTTGCTTGACATCGTTGGTGATGGTTTTGATGTTGTCCGCAGATGTTTGCATGCTGGTGAGTGCTTCTTTGACTTGGTTCAAAGTAGGCGGCATCTCTTTTTCAAGCGCGGCCAAGCTGTTTTTCGCGGCAGTGGCGGCGGCTTCGGCTTGGGCGGTGATTTTGCCCACGTCTTGCATCAGCGTCACGCTGTCTTTGTCCAAGCGCTGTGCCACATTGCCTGCTGAATTACCCATG
>JANMFP010000507.1:0-2104 GCA_031378135.1 Variovorax sp.
AATAACCATCATGATCACATGCGCACTCATGTGAAAGCCCATGAGCTCAGGGTTAATGAAGCCAGTTTGTGCGGCCCACAGATAGCCGGCCAAGCCAGCGAGCGTGCCAGCGAGCGTGAACGCGGCGAGCTTATGGGCGAATGTGGCAAAGCCCAAGGCGCGCATGCGGTGCTCGTTGGCACGTATGCCCGCAAGCGCGCGGCCGAACGGTGAGAAGAGCAAGCGGCGCAAGAAGACATACACACCGACCATGCACACCAGCGTGAAGTAGAAAAACACGCGCTTGTTTTCTAAATCGAAGATGCCCGAAAGATGACCCGTTGTGGGCTTGAAATTCAAATACGCACCATCCGATCCGCCGAGCGTGACGCCGAAAAGCACTTTGTTGTCAAAGAATATAAAGTACATCATCTGCGCGAAAGCCATCGTCACCATGATGAAGTAAATGCCATGCGTGCGCACCACGAAGAAGCCAATGATGCAGGCCACCAGCGCTGTTGCGGCGAGCGCGAGCGGCAAGCTCCACCACAGGCTAATCGCTTCTGATGATGGCGTGATAAACGCCAGCGCGTAGCCCGCAAAACCAAAAAATGCCGCATGCCCAAGCGAAACGAGGCCCGTGACGCCTTGGAGCAAATCCAAGCTCATCGCAAAAATCGCCATGATCATCATGTTGGTGATCAGGCCCATGGTGTATTCCGCGCCGAAGATGGGCACACCTGCGAGCGCTACAGTAGCGATAGCAAGCAAGACATTCACGCTGCGCGGCAGAATTTCTAAATTGGCTTGTGGCGCGGACATATTCAAGTCTTAGGCTTTGAAGAGCCCTTCTGGTTTGTAAAGCAACACGAGCGCCATCAGCATATAAACCAGCATGCCAGAGAACTGAGGCAGCAGCACTTTGCCAAAGGTATCCACCAAGCCCACGAGCAGAGCAGCAATCAACGCGCCGCGCACTGAGCCGATGCCACCAATCACGACGACAACGAAACACATGATGAGCACCGAGCTGCCCATATTCGGATAGACACTTGATACAGGCGAGGCGATCATGCCAGCAATGGTGGCCAAGCCCACGCCGAGTGCGAACACGAGCGAGTGAATCAATTTGATGTTGATGCCGAGCGCCTCCGTCATCTCGCGGTTGAACGCGCCTGCGCGAATTTTCATGCCGAGACGCGTTTTGGAAATCAAGACATAAAGGCCCAGCGCGATCAAAATGCACAGCCCACTCATGAAGAGGCGATACACGGGATACGACAGCGTATCGGTGAGCTGAATCGAGCCAGACAGCAGCGCCGGAATTTCCACGCCATGCACATCGTCGCCCCAAATCATCGAGCGAGCTTCTTCAAAGATATAAATCAAACCAAAGGTCAGGAGCACTTGATCCAAATGGTCGCGATGATAAAAATGTTGAATCAGCAGTTTCTCAAGCAGCAAACCGAAAGCGACAGACAACACCGTGCCGAGCAAGATGCCAAGCGCAAGACTGCCCAGTTGCAATGAAAGGGACCACGCCAAATACGCACCCAGCATATAAAAGCTGCCATGCGCGAGATTGACCACCCCCATGATGCCGAAGATCAGCGTGAGGCCCGCGGCGAGCATGAAGAGCAGCAAGCCGTATTGCACACTGTTGAGCAGCTGAATGAGGAAGTTGGCGAGATCCACGGGGCGAAACTAAAACAGGAACACAGAATTCGCAGAAATTACACAGAAAACACAGAAATAAGAAAGAGAAAATTTCTGCGTCTTCTGCGGTTTTCTGTGCTTTCTGTGTTCCCTTTGGTTGAACTCTAAAGTTGATTCTTGAAGCGAGAAAATATCAAGCCATCTTGCAGCCAGCGCCCGAATCAGCTACCGCTTTTGCAGCAATACCGATCACTTTGTTTTCTTTGTTCTCAACACGGCGCAAATAAATATCTTGAATCGGGTTGTTAGATTTGCTCATGGTCCATTTACCGCGTGGGCTATCGATCTTGGCGTTTTGCATGGCCGCATACAACGCGGGTTTGTTGTTCAAATCACCCTTCACGGCGTTCGCGCCTTGGATCAAGAGCAAGCCGGAATCGTAGCCTTGCACGGCATACACATCGGGCTG
>JANMFP010000510.1:0-2225 GCA_031378135.1 Variovorax sp.
GGGGGAAGGCTTTGAAGCCACAGCCACGGCATTGGCCAAGGGCATTTCATCGGCCAAGCGCACAAGCTCATCGAGCTTGATCAGCAAGCTGGGCGTATCGGCCACATTCGCAGATTTCACACGCTCCAAATCTTTGGCCAGCGCACGCTGCAAAGGCAAGAGGCGCGGCTGCACTGAGCGGCCAACGCGCTGCTCTGCACTTTTTAGCGCAGCCAGCAGCGGCTCCATGCTGCCCGTCAGATTAGCCTGCTGCTGCGCCAAGCGAATCGCAGAATCAAGATCAACCACCACATTCTCATCGCGTGAGCGGGACAGGCTTTGCATCAGATCTTCGAGTTGCGCGCGTTGCATGCTGACTTCGGCCAAACGCGTCTCTTGCAGCGCTTGGCGCGAGGCGACTTCTTTGACGGCTTCGCTGGCAGATTTGGCCAATGTGCGGCCCTCCACGGAAGCGGCTGTGGCGTCTGCGCTTTGCCGAGCCAAGGCCTCCTGGATGCTAGAGAGCTTGAGCCACAAACTACCACTGAGCATCAAGGAGAGTGCGGCGATGGCTATGCAAAAAAGACTGCTTCGGGACAAATGTAGGCGAGCAGCTGCCATTTGATCTGGCGCAGAAGCACTTTCTTGCTGAGCAGGAGCAGGAGCAGGGGCTGTGGCAACGGCTATTTGGGGCGCATCGGGGGCGGCTTCAGACATTCAACGATTTTATCGACGCAGCCACATCTTGTAGTGTGGGGCGTGACGTGCAAACAACAGAGAAGCCGCGCGACCTGGCCGCTTGCGAGATGCGCTCGTGTGTGCAAATGCAAATGCCTTGGCTCACATCCAAGCCAGCCGGCAAATGACGCAAGGCTTGGGTACTGCTCAGCAGCCAGATGCTGCCATCGCGCAGCCAAGCGCGGCATTGTGCAGTTTGCGCCAAACTCCAGCGCGGCGCACGACGCTCGTACACCACGAGTTTTTGCGCTACGCCGCCGCTGGCCATGATTTGCTGCGCCAGCCAATCGCGGCTGCTGTCAAACACACCCACATCGCGTCCGCGCAAGATCAGCACTTTGCAGGCGCTGTGTACCTGAGATTGCACCACTTGCCACAGCGCCTCGGAATCAAATTGCCCCGCCTGGGCGGAAGGCGCATCAATGCGGTGCTCTGGAATACCCAAACTGCGCAGGCTCGCCACGGTGCCTTGGCCGGTGGCCCACAGGCGAATGTTTGGGTGCTCGTTCACTATTAATTCAATAGCGCGCTGCGTAGTTTCTACGCCGGCGAACAGCCGATTTGGCTTCAAAAAAGCCTGCGCCGCAGAGCTGCTCACGAACATCAACGCATCAAAGCTTTTCAAACGTCCCCAAGCCAACTCCAGCGCCTGCGAATCATCTTCCGACTCCACGGGCGCAATCTCAATCAAGGGCAGCGCAACGGCCTCATGCCCCATCTCGCGGAGCACACGTTGCCAAGGAACAGCTTGCTGAAGCGGGCGGGTGACGATGAGGCGTGCCATAGATATTTAGCTGAGGATGCGAGCGCCGGAGGCGATCAGCTGCTGCGCCACTTGTTGGCCTAAGGCTCGCGCGGCTTCGTGGCTGCTCGCCATCGCAGCAGCTTGCGAATGTACCAAGTTGCCCGCAGCTTCAGGCTCGCCCCAAGTGGCACGAAGCTGCAGATGACCGGCCTCAAGCACAGCAAATGCCGCCAAAGGCATCGAGCAACTACCGCCCATGCTGCGGCTGACTTCGCGCTCTGCGCTCACAGCCAGCCAAGTGGGCATGTGGGCAAGCGGCGCGAGCGCCTTGCGCAAGTCGGCGCGAACTGCCAAAGTTTCGATGCCCAAAGCGCCCTGCCCAGCAGCCGGCAGCATGTGTTGAGGCTCAAAAGTCTGCACAATACGCTGCACAAGCCCCAGCCGTTTCAAGCCTGCCGCAGCCAGCACGATGGCCGCATATTGCCCATCATCGAGCTTGCGAAGGCGTGTGTCCAAATTGCCCCGCAGCGGCACAATGCTCAAATCTGGCCGCAAAGCTTGCAGCAACACAGTGCGGCGCAGGCTCGATGTGCCCACCACGCTACCAACAGGCAACTCGGCTAGCGAGCCATAGTGCTTTGACACCAGCGCATCGCGCGGATCTTCCCGCTCCATCACGCAGGCCAGCGCAAACTCTTCGCTCAGTTGCATCGGCACATCTTTGAGGCTGTGCACCGCAATATCGGCGCGATCTTCCTGCAAA
>JANMFP010000524.1:0-1680 GCA_031378135.1 Variovorax sp.
GCGCAAAGCAAAAGCCAGCATACCTTTTTCTCGATGCCATTGCTCGATGAGCGCGGCATTTTTGAGTGAATCAATCGGCACAGGAATTACGGGTGCAAGACCAAACTTCTTACCTACCTCAACAAACTTGCTTAGGTTCTCATCGTTCATGGCGAGAACCAAGTCAATATCAAGCGTCGAGCGAATAAAGCCGCGAAGCTGCACAGCAAATCCACCGACCAGCACAAACTGCACACCCTCTTGTGAGGGCGCTTGAATGATGCTGGGGATGGATTTCATGCGGTGATCTTATCAAAGCACCTCAAAAATCCCCGCAGCACCCATACCACCGCCAATACACATCGTCACGCAGACGCGTTTCGCGCCACGGCGTTTGCCTTCGATGAGGGCGTGGCCGGTTAAGCGTTGGCCGCTAACGCCGTAGGGGTGTCCGACCGCAATAGCACCGCCGTTGACGTTGAGTTTGTCATCGGGGATGCCGAGCTTGTCACGGCAGTATATCACTTGCACGGCGAAGGCTTCGTTGAGTTCCCACAGATCAATATCGCTCACTTTAAGGCCGAGGCGCTTTAAGACTTTAGGGATGGCGAAAACCGGGCCGATGCCCATTTCATCGGGCTCGCAGCCTGCAACAGCGAAGCCGAGGAAGCGACCTAGAGGCTTTAAGCCGCGCTTGGCGGCCATTTCTTCGTTCATCACCACGCAAGCGCCTGCGCCATCGGAGAATTGGCTGGCATTGCCTGCGGAGATTAAGCCGCCGGGCAGCGCGGAGCGCAGGCCGGTAATGCCCTCGAACGTAGTGCCAGCGCGGATGCCTTCGTCTTGGCTCACGGTGACTTCTTTGGTCATGAGGCCGAGCGTGGCGTCTGCAATACCTGCCTTGACGGTGATCGGGGCGATCTCAGCATTGAAAAAACCTGCAGCCAATGCGTCTGTCGCGCGCTGCTGGCTGCGCGCGCCGTAATGGTCCATCGCATCTCGGGTGATGTTGTAGCGCTTGGCCACTTGCTCGGCGGTTTGCAGCATATTCCAGTAAATCTCGGGCTTCTTTTTTGCGAGCACGGGATCGGCCAACATGTGTTGATTCATCTCTTGCTGCACGCAAGAAATGCTCTCCACACCGCCTGCGACGAACACATCGCCCTCGCCTGCGATGATGCGCTGCGCAGCCAAGGCGATGGTCTGCAGGCCAGAAGAGCAAAAGCGATTCACGGTCATGCCGGAAGTGGTGATCGGGCAATCGGCCATGAGGGCGATTTGGCGGGCGATGTTGGCACCGGTAGCGCCTTCAGGATTAGCGCAGCCCATGATCACGTCATCGACTTCGGCAGCTTCAATGCCTGCGCGCTGGATGGCATGCTTGACAGCGTGGCCGCCAAGAGTAGCGCCATGGGTCATGTTGAAAGCACCTTTCCAGCTCTTGGCAAGCGGGGTGCGGGCGGTGGATACGATTACGGCGGATGTCATTTGAATGCTCCTAGCTCGGGAATTTTGGAGATGATTAGATCTATGAGGAAGAGGAGCACCAAACTGAAAGAAACGGTAGGAACAAAAAATTGAAATTGGTATTTCTCTTTTTTGCGTCTTCTGCGTAACCTTTGCGTCTTCTGCGTCCTCTTTTGTATTTGTCTTTTGTATTTGACTTAAAAAATCAAGAAGCCGCGTTAAACGTCTTCCCAG
>JANMFP010000525.1:0-3055 GCA_031378135.1 Variovorax sp.
GCAATTGCGCGGCCAAAAGCAGCAATCAAAATCGTGAGCAGCACAAAACGTTCATCGAGCAGCAGCAGCGCGCCGCGCATCCCGCGCCCTGCCCCCATCGCGCTGATCTGCTCTCCATGGCTGCGATCCGCATCCTCCAAAGCCTGCCGCACCCAAGCCGCAACAATCGGCAGCACCAAAAGAGTCTGCGCCAGCACCATCGCCTTGAAAGAAAACAACCAGCCCAAATACCCCAATGGCCCACTGCGCGAAAGCAGCAAATACACCAGCAGCCCCACCACCACAGACGGCAGCGCCAGCATCGCGTTCAGCAGCGCAATCACAGCACCCCGCCCCGCAAACCGACTCACAGCCAGCCAAGCCCCCACAGCCGCACCAAGCGCAAATCCTAGCAGCGTGGCCATGCCGCTTACAGCCAGCGAGCGCCCAATAATCGCCCACAGCGCGGCATCGCCCGATGCGATCAGCTGCCAAGCGCTTGCAAAACTGTTGTGTAGCGAATTCACTGCACTCATCGTATGCGCAGTGAATGAGACAAGCTATCCGGAAATGCGAGTTATGAACGAGTTTGCATAGCTTTGATCTCTCAAATCAAGCACCGTAGACATCACGCCCACCTGCGCGTGGATTGGCATGTCGATCAGTTGGAGAGAGAAGCCTGGCGTCATGCTGTCCATCGTAAATCAGCGCGAAAAGTGTCGCAAAGAATGTTGTACATTAGCGGCTGCGTTGCAAAACGCGTTGCTAGGGGTGCTCGCATTAATTCTGATGCGCGGCTGAGAATAAACCCTTGAACCTGACTGAGGTAATCCTCGCGAAGGAAAGCTAATGACTAAACACATCCAAAATCTATCTCTCTCTACTTTTTCTCCTTTTTTAGATCAAAAAAAGGCTCTGGCCGGCAAGAATACTGCGCGAGCAGCTACTCTTTTGATAGCATCTATCAACGCAGCATCACAAGCATTTGCCCAAGCTGCACCTCCATCTGCGCCGCCTGAGAGCACACTGCGACCCGTCACCATCAGCGCACCCGCGCCGCGCCAGCAGCTCTCCGTTGGCGGCTTTGATGCGCCACTCGCAGAGCAGCCCATCTCAGCCACCGTCATCACATCCGAAGACATCAAAGCCAGCGGTGCGCAGCGCCTCTCTGAGCTTTACAAGTTCGATGCATCAGTGAGCGACGCATACAACGCCATCGGCTATATCGACTACGCCACCGTGCGCGGCTTCGTGATCGACAACAAATTCAACACCCGCCGCGATGGCCTGCCCATCTCAGGCGACACCGCGATTGGCCTCGCCAACAAAGAGCGCATTGAAATCTTAAAGGGCACGAGCGGCATCCAAGCCGGCACCAGCGCGCCCGGTGGCTTGGTCAATTACATCGTCAAGCGCCCGCCTGCGCCATCGTCAAAACCCATCCGCAGCATCGATCTGAGCCTGAACTCCAACGGCCAATTCGGCGCGGCCCTCGATTTAGGCGGGCGCTTTGGCGAAGACGAGCGCCAAGGCTATCGGCTCAATGTAGCTTCAGATCGCTTGAACAGCGCCGCCCCCGGCACACGCGGCAGCAAACAGCTGCTTGCCCTCGCTCTCGATTCGCGCATCGGCAAAGAAGGCTTGCTCGAAGGCGAATTTGAATGGAGCCGCCAAAGCCAGCCCAATGTGGCCGGCCTGTCTCTTCTCGGCGCATCTGGCACTCTGCCGTCCGCTGATCCCAAGCTCAACCTCAATCGCCAAGCATGGAGCCAGCCCACCACATTCGAAGGGCTGACTGGCTCGCTGCGCTACACGCAAGCCTTGAGCGCCCAATGGCAGTGGAGCGCGCATCTGGGCAGCCAGCGCCTCAAAACCGATGACCGCATCGCCTTTCCCTATGGCTGCACCGACAGCAACGGCATCGACTATTACGCGGATCGCTATTGCCCCAATGGCGATGCCAACATTTACGATTTTCGCAGCGTTGGCGAGCGGCGCAGCAAACGCGCCGCACAATTCAAAATCGACGGCGCATTTCAAACAGGCCCACTCAAACACGCTTTAAGCTTTGGGGCACTGCAATCGAACGCTCGCATTCAAACGCAGGGCAGCGCCTACAACTACTCAGGCACGATCAATTTAGCTAACCCGACGCAGCCCATCCCGGCCGACCCCTCGCTCACGCAGCTGGGCAACACCCTGCGCGAAAAAACCACCGAGCTCTTTGCCACCGATGTGATCGCTTGGAACGAGCGTTTCAAAACATGGCTCGGCTTGCGCTACACAAGCCTCCAGCGCAGTGATGCACTCAATGCAACGCAATACAAAACCAGCTTCACCACACCGTGGCTCGCCGCCAGCTACACCGCTGGTGCGCACACTGTGTATGCCAGCCATGGCCAGGGCATCGAATCCCGCCTCACGCCCAACCTCCCCGCTTACGGCGCACAAGCCGGCCTGCCTCTGGCCGCGCAGCGCAGCCGCCAAAACGAGATCGGCATCAAATCGCTTTGGAAGCATGCCAGCTCGCAAACTGAAACTGGCTTCACCTTCTTCGACATCCAGCGCCCGCTCGCAGTCGATACCGGCAGCAGCTTAGAGTTTGATGGCCAGCAGCGCCATCGCGGCTTCGAGGCCAATGCAACGCACACTCAGGGCGCTTGGAGCTTAGGCGCATCCGCCACTTGGCTGCGTGTTGCCCAAGAAGATGCGCAGATCAACGCCGCATTGAATGGGCTCAAACCCACCAACGTGCCCAGCGCCATCCTGCGCCTCAATGCCGGCTACCGCATCGCTCCAGAGTGGCTCCTCGGCGCGCACATCAGCCATGAAGGCCGCCGCGCCGTCTTGGCCGATAACTCGATATTCCTGCCTTCTTGGACGCGCCTGGATGCCAGCCTGAAATGGGACACAAAACTAGCTGGCCTGCAAAGCACATGGCAGATTGGCATCAACAACCTCTTGGACAAACGCTTCTTCCAAGAAAGCCCCAACCAATTCGGTCACGTTTATCTCTTCCCCGCACAAGCACGCACGCTGCGCGTGAATTTGAATCTTTCTCTGTAACTCAAGAGCA
>JANMFP010000530.1:0-1703 GCA_031378135.1 Variovorax sp.
CGCCTGAGCCACGCGAGCATGAATTCTGTGAAGCCTTCCGCTGCCGGCGAGAGTGCACGCTCTACAGGGCGATACACGCACACCTCACGAATCGTCTCCGGATCAACAATGCGGCGCATCACCAAGCCGAAAGTCTTGGCGAGCGGCGCGACATAGGCCGGCGCGAGCGTGACGACGCGAGCTTGCGCCGCGAGGCCAAACGCAGTGGTCACGTTATCGACCACATCAACGGGCGTAATGCGAGCCTCCAGCGGCAGATCAACAAACATTTGCATCACTCCCCATTCATGATCATGCCCCGTGGCTACGATGGGCGCTGTGCGAAGCAGTCGCCAATTGACGCGTGCTCTTTTAGCGAGCGGATGGGATGGCGCACACCACATGACCCACGGGCTAGAAAACGCCGCTTCGCTGCTCACCTTGTGGCCCGTGGGCCGGTCTGGGCCAATCGCCAAATCGATATCACCGCTTTCAACGCGATCAACCAAGCGCTCATTGGGCGTATCACAGATGCGAATCACGACTTTGGGTTTGCCTTGCGCGTACTCAGCAATTGCTGCGGGCAAGGCTGTGCTTGCCAAGGCCAGCGGCGCGCCCACGCGCACAATGCCAGCGGCTCTATTACGAATGTCATCCATTGATTGCTCTGCCGCCCGCACATGCCGCAGCACCGATTCAGCAGAAGACAAAAAATCTTCGCCTGCCGCAGAGAGATTCACGATCCGCGTCGTGCGATCAAACAAGCGAAAACCCAATTCCACTTCGAGCTGCGCCAGCAGCTGGCTGACCGCTGAAGACGTCAGGCCCAGCCGCTGAGCGGCAGCGGCAATGCTGCGCAAATCTGCGATCGCAAGAAACGCCTCAAATTGACGAAGAGTAATTCGTGTCAGAGCCATGTGTCGATTATAAAGAAATACTTAACAATAAGCAAAAATTTATCAGCATTGAATGGCAAACAAATGCATAAACTTCGGGGAAAGAAACGCGCTAAAAAGAGCTGCACCCAAGCAAGATCAAAGTAACACCTCACTCAAGGAACCGCCATGTTTGAAAACATTCCTGCCTATCCAGGCGATCCCATTCTGAGCCTGAACGAAGACTTTCAGCGCGATGCTAGGCGGAATAAAGTTAATTTGAGCATTGGCATTTATTTTGATGATGCAGGCAAACTGCCCATGATGAGCGCGGTCAGCCAAAGTGAAGCTGATCTGCACAACGCCACTGCGCCTCGGCCCTATCTATCGATGGCCGGCCATACGCAGTATCGCGAGATGACTCAAAAGTTGATTTTTGGCGAAAACTGTCCAGCGCTTGCGGCGAACTGCATTGCAACGCTGCAAACGATTGGTGGTTCAGGTGCATTGAAAGTCGGCGCTGATTTTTTGAAGCGCTATTTTCCTGCGTCGCAAGTCTGGCTCAGTGATCCCAGTTGGGAAAATCACCGTGTCGTGTTTGAAGGCGCGGGTTTTTCAGTCAACACTTATCCTTATTACGACCCACAAACCGGCGGATTGCGTTTTGAGGATATGCTTAGCACGATAGATCGCCTGCCTGCGCAAAGTATCGTCTTGCTGCATGCCTGCTGCCACAATCCTACCGGTGTGGATTTGAGTACGCAGCAATGGGCGCAACTGATTGCGATCTTGGCCAAGCGAGAATTGATTGCATTCGTTGATATGGCCTATCAGGGTTTTGGCAGCGGG
>JANMFP010000576.1:0-3406 GCA_031378135.1 Variovorax sp.
GAGCCCCGCCGCCATTTTGCAAGCCACAGAAAAGAGGCTTGCTGTGCCCACCGCGGCAGCCACGGGGATGCCAAACACCGTCACCATCACAGGCACCACGATCACTCCTGCACCCACGCCCGAGAGGTAAATCAGCAAACCCGCAGTTGCGCCGAAGAAAAGCCATTGAAATTCCAGAAGTGAAGGCATGGTTTGAATGGCTGGGCTTTTCAGTCGGCTTGGCTGGGATGAAATGAAGAGGGTGGCGAGCAGCAGATTACGCTACTCTACCTGATGCCCTACAAAATTCCGCGCTCCGTGCTTGTTGTGATTTACACGCCCGCTGGCCAAGTGCTGCTCATCGAGCGTGCCAATGATGCGGCCCAAGCGAGCGGCGTGTGGCAATCCGTCACGGGCAGTTTGGATCATGCGCATGAATCGTTTGCAGATTGCGCGATGCGCGAAGTCATGGAAGAAACGGGGCTGGATGCTCGCGCTGCTGATCACGATTTAAGCGATTGGTTGCTAGAGAACACCTACGACATTTGGCCGCATTACCGGCACCGCTACGCACCCGGCATCACACGAAACACTGAGCGCGTGTTTGGCTTATGCATTCCTCTGCCGGTGCAAGTCAAGCTCGCGCCGATGGAGCATGTCAACCAAATTTGGCTGTCTTGGGATCAAGCCGCGCTCAAAGTGAGCTCCGCATCGAATGAAGCCGCCATACGCCGCCTTGGCCATCTTTTAGCTTGATTTAAGAGCGTTTTGAGCTGTTAGCCGGCGTATTTATTGCGCCGATAGCTATATATTTCATAGCAATTACTTTTTTGCACCCGAGAGCACCAAGTCAACCACCTGCCGTGCATAGGCATCCGTCGCCTCTTGCTGCTCCACAAAGACGCGATGCATCAGCGCGCCAGCTATCGTAAAAAGCAGGAGCGATGTATCGACATCGCGCTTGAGCTCACCACGCTCCATTGCGCTCGCAAGCGTTTTCCACGGGCCTCGGCTGCCCACCTCTTGATAAGCCAACCCCGAGAGCTGCCGCAGCTCTGGGTTGCTGCCTTCAGACAACAAAATCCGCACCACTGATTTGCCCACAGGCGATTGCATGAACGCCGCAGCGCCCTGCGCCAGAGCGACCAAATCGCTGCGCAAGTCACCCGTCTGCGGCGCATCCTCCGTATGATGCATCGCAGCTTGCAGCGCATCGCGCACAAGCTCAAGTTTGCTTGGCCAGCGGCGATAAATGCTGGTTTTGTTTACGCCAGCTAGCTGCGCAATTTGGGGAATCGACAAACGCTCATAGCCGTTTTCAGCCAGCTGTAGCGTAGCAATATCGAGTACGGCATTTACCACCAGCTCGCCCCGTGGCTGAACGAATCGCTTCTTCGTACCCGACACTTTTGCTGCCGATGTTTGACGCGGAGTTTTAAGCGCTGAAGATGTCACCATACCTTAAGAGCTTACAACGAGATTTTCCGCGAAGCAACTACGAGTTGCTTTCTAATGCGATTGGGCGTATAGTTAAAGCAACTTATGGTTGCAATACCATGCAATAAAGGAAAAACGATGCCTCCAGATACCAACCCATGGCTCATGCTCATTCAAGGCTTTGCCGCGCAAACCCTCAGCTATTTCGCCATCGTTGGCCTGCTGTATTTACTCATATGGAAATGGGGCGCGCAGCGCCTTGAGAGCCGCCGCATTCAAGCACGACGCCGGGTTGACAGCAAACAAATTCGTTTTGAAATCAAAAACACGCTCATCGTGCTACTGGCCAGCTCGCCCATGACGCTCGCCGTCTCGATGCTGTATGCCAGCGGCCACACGCAACTCACACTTGATGCAGCGAGCATCGGCTGGCCGATGATTGCCGCTACTTTTGTAGGCCTGCTGCTGTTCAACGATGCATGGTTTTATTTCTGGCATCGCCTGCTGCATCACCCTAAGCTCTTCCGCTATGTGCATGCGACGCACCATAAAAGCGTGGATGTGAGCCCATTTTCATCTTACTCGTTTCATTGGTTTGAAGGCTTCATTCTCGGCGCTTGGATTCTGCCGGTGGCGTTGTTTGTACCGATCTACATACCGATGCTCGGGGGCCTGCATGCAATAGGTTTGGCCAACAATTTGATGTCCCATCTCGGCTATGAATTTTTCCCCCGCGGCTTGCTGCGCGTTCCCCTGCTGAGTTGGATCAACACTTCGACATATCACAACATGCACCACAGCTCGTTTAACGGCAACTACGGCCTGATGTTCCGCTTTTGGGATCGCCTGCTCGGCACGGAGTTGAAAAATTATGAATCAACGTTCAGAGCGCGTGCGGAAGTAAAAATATAAGCTTTTCTGATGCTTTATCGGCGCTTAGCCGGCATATTCATTGAGCTTATAGCTATTATTTTTATAGCACGCACGACTCAAGCAAACAAAGACAACACCCGATCCAGCCCACCAGAGTTGATCGCCACCATGGCGCGCTCACGCACTTTCGGCTTCGCGTGATAGGCCACCGACAAACCACCTGCCTCTGAGCAGCTAAGCATCATCGGCAAATCATTCGCGCCATCTCCTACGGCCATGGCCTGCGCAGGCGTGATGCCTAAATCTGCGCAGGTGGACAGCAGCATCTTGCGCTTTTCCTCGCCATCACAAATATCGCCCCAAGCCTGATCCACCATGCGCCCCGTGAGCTTATCCCCCTGCACTTCCAGCACATTCGAGCGCGCAAAATTCATGTCTAGGAGATCACGAATGCGATCCGTGAAAAACGTGAAGCCGCCCGAGACGAGTAGCAGCTTGCAGCCCACCTCCCTCAAAGCCTGCGTCAGCAGCTCTGCGCCAGGATTGAGTTGCAAACGCCGCGCATAAACCTCTTCCATCGCACTGACCGGCACGCCAGCGAGCAGTGCCACTCGGCGGCGCAGTGAATCCTTGTAATCCGTGATCTCGCCACGCATCGCCGCCTCGGTAATCGCCGCCACTTCTGTCTTGCGCCCTGCCGCATCAGCGATTTCATCCACGCATTCGATGTTGATCAAGGTCGAATCCATGTCAAAAGCAGCGAGCTTGAAATCGCTCAATTTCAATGGCGGCGCAAAGCCTTGAATCACGAGGCCGGGAGAAATTTCTTGGGGGGTCATCATTCAATCACTATAAATTTAATAGCACTCTGCGCAGCATATATGCCGGCTAGCACCTGTTTTTGTTGATATTTTTGAGGAAAAGAGAGCTCGAGGCATGCTTGCTGTTTTAAGCATACCAATCTTCCACCTGCAAACCCGGCACGCGGCTGAATTCGCTGGTGTTGTGCGTGATGACGGTGATATTGTGAGCTAATGCAATACCCGCGATCAACAAGTCATAAGGCCCGATAGGAGCCCCAAGCGATGCTAGATTTGCTTTGAGGCGACCCGAATGT
>JANMFP010000614.1:0-4140 GCA_031378135.1 Variovorax sp.
GTGGTTTTCGCATCATCAAAACTCACTTTGGCTTCGCGGCGGTCTAAATGGATCTCAGCTTTGGCAACCCCCGCCACTTTCGTGAGCGCCTTTTTTACGGTGATCGGGCAAGTGACGCAGTTCATCCCCGGCACGGACAGCATGACGGTTTGCGGCGTTGCCCACAAAGGGGCACTGATCACGGCAGAAATCAATAGGGCAGTCAGCTTTTTCATGTCAGACACTTTCAATAAAACCAAGATGCAATCAATGGGAAAACGAGTGAAAGCATCAAAAGTGCCGCCACCGCCCAAAACAATACTTTGTAGCCGCGATTAACTGCAGGCAGAGCGCAGACTTGCCCCGGCTCGCATTCTGCGACGGGCCGCCAGATGCGCCGGTAAGCAAAAAATAGCGCAATCGCCGCTGCTCCCATGAAATAGGGCTGATACGGCTCTAAAAGCGTGAGGTTGCTGATCCAAGCGCCTGAGATGCCAAGAGTGATAAGTACCAAAGGGCCTAGGCAACAGGTCGAAGCCAGAAGCGCAGCTACGCCGCCCGCAAGGAGCGTGGCCAGCTTGCCACGGGAGGCAGTTGTAGGCGCAGAAGAGTTCATGGTTAAATCTTAAGTCTGTACTTATGTACGGAGTCAAGAGTTAAATCGCATGCAATTCGTTCAATCTGTAGAAAATCTCACCATCAGTGCGCTCGCAGCCGCTGCTGCAGTCAATATTGAGACCATCCGCTTCTACCAACGAAAAGGGCTGATCGCCGAGCCAGATAAACCTTGGGGCAGCATCCGTCGCTACGGCTCGCCTGACTTGGCGCGCATGCGCTTTATCAAATCGGCACAACGCATGGGGTTCAGCTTAGACGAAATTGCTGAATTACTGACACTGGAGGACGGGACACATTGCACAGAAGCCCGTCAAATAGCTGGACAGAAACTCGCCGATGTACGCGCTCGCCTTGCAGATTTACACCGCATCGAGTACGTACTTCAGGAACTAATCGACCAATGCCAAGCAAGCCAAGGTCAGTTGCGTTGCCCGTTGATTGAAACCTTGAAAACTGATCAGAACAATTGATTTTCTTTATAAGTTACTATTAATTCCATAGCATTTAACGCATATTCTATGCCGGCTATCAGCTTGTTTGGCTTTAATTACTTTCACTTAAGCGAGCGACTCATATTTTTGAGCACGATTGATCTCATGCCCACCCAGCATCAGGGTACGAGGTGGGTGATGGGATGCGCAGCTGTTCCATTCGCGCTCGCTACGACTACTGCATGCAAAGAGCGGTAGTGATGCAAACCAAGGCAGAGCGCCAAAAACATCACTGCGCGTGGTGAACTGCTGCGCAGCGCATCGCACGCCTCGTGCCAACGTGAGCGGGTGGCGCATAACACCTAGATCACCCAAATTTAAAGCAAAAGAGGCAAGTAGCCGGCATGGAACCTGCGCTGACAGCTATCAAAAATATAGCAAGTTGAGTTTCCACAAATCACCAGTCTTAAATTTCAGCAATCAAATACGTTGGGTTTTTATTGCCGCTCTTGGGCGCTGTGCAAAATCGTGATGATCTGCACTTCACCTTCTTTGACTCGGTAAATGGCAACATAGTTTGGGTGAAGCACATACTGCTTGGTGCCAAACACTTGCCATGCAGTACCCAGTTGCTGGGTCTTCAAAATTTCCACTCGTTTGCGAAGCTCTTTGGTGAAAGTCTCTGCTCGCGCTGGATTGTCGCGAGCAATGGTGGCGGCAATGTGATCGAGTCGGCCAAGTGCTCGTTTTGATTATCGTAATTTAAGCGCCATATTTTGCAAAGACAGCATTCACCTCGTCATCCGTGGCGAACTCGCCTCGATCCATTTCCGCCAGAGCAGTCACCACCTCTTGCACCTGCCAAGATTCTGCCGCGAGGTATTTGGAGAGGGCTTCTACCGTAACAAAGCTCTTGGTTCTGGCCGTGGCCGTAGCAAGCTCGTCCAGTTGGTTGAATACACTGAGGGGAGCACGGACATTGATTGTGCGTGCTTGAGGCGCGTGAATGCGGCCGGGTTGGGCAACATCTGGCAAGATGAAGAATCCGTGCAGCTGTAATACATTGCATTGTATGAATGACACTGTACTTGTCAACACTTTATCGGCGAATCTGAATCTGCGCGCCAACCAATCATCAAGGTGCGAGGTGGGTGAGCTGCTGCGCATCGCACTCCTCATGCCAGCGTGAGCGGTATGCATGAAGCGTATAGAACACTAGAATTTTAAGCGAAAGAGGCCAGTAGCCGGCATATAACCTGCGCCGATAGCTATCAAAAAAATAGCGACTTGAGTTTCCTCAAGTCGCTATTTATCGAGAGCTAAAGATCAGTGAAACAGCTTACGCCGCCTCAGAAGTCTCCGCTGTATCGCTGATGCCTGCCAGCTCCGCTGCTTCTGCATCGGCGATGGCGCGGCGCTCAGCGTCGTCCATGGCTTCGCGAGCTTTGCGGGCTTTGTGGTAAGCCATGCCGGTGCCGGCGGGCACGAGGCGGCCGACGATCACGTTTTCTTTCAAGCCACGCAGCTCGTCGCGCTTGCCCATGATGGCAGCCTCGGTGAGCACGCGCGTGGTCTCTTGGAACGACGCGGCAGAGATGAAGCTGTCGGTGGACAGCGATGCCTTGGTGATACCGAGCAACAAATTGGTGAATGTTGCTGGAATCTTGCCATCGGCGCGCAAAGCATCGTTGGCATCCAAGAGCTGTGAACGCTCGACTTGCTCACCTGCGATGTATTTGGAATCGCCCACGTTGTCGATCACCACACGGCGCAGCATCTGACGAACGATCGTCTCGATGTGCTTGTCGTTGATCTTCACGCCTTGCAAGCGATACACATCTTGCACTTCATCGACGATATAGCGCGCAAGTTCTTCCATGCCGAGCAAACGCAGAATGTCTTGCGGATCGGCTGGGCCGTCCACCACGTTTTCGCCTTTGTTGACCACTTGGCCTTCGTGCACCAAGAGATTTTTCTCTTTTGGAATCAGCTCTTCCCAGACTTTGCCTTCTGGATCGGTGATCTGCAAGCGAATCTTGCCTTTGGTTTCTTTACCGAAGGAGATCGTGCCGGTCATCTCAGCCAGGATGCCTTTGTCTTTCGGTGAGCGAGCTTCAAAGAGCTCAGCCACGCGTGGCAAGCCGCCGGTAATATCGCGAGTTTTCTGGCCTTCGACCGGAATACGCGCAAGCACCTCGCCTGGACCCACATCCTGACCGTCGCGCACTTGAACGAGCGCACCGATTTGGAAGCCAATCGTCACAGAATGATCCGTGCCAGGAATTTTGACTTCTTTGCCAGCAGCATCGATCAGCTTGACCTGTGGGCGAACCACTTTGGTCGCTCCGCGACGCTTCGGATCAATCACCACCAATGTTGACAAGCCAGTGACTTCGTCGACCTGCTTAGCCACAGTCAAGCCTTCTTCGACGTTCTCGAATTTGGCTTTACCTGCAAACTCAGTGATCACAGGGCGTGTGAGCGGATCCCAGTTGGCCAAGATCTTGCCAGCCTTGATGGTCTCGTCTGCTTTGACAGCCAACACCGCGCCATAAGGCACTTTGTGGCGCTCGCGCGCGCGGCCATTATCGTCGGCAATGATGATCTCGCCAGAGCGAGAAATCACCACCAATTCTTTCTTGCTGTTGCTCACATAGCGCATCGTGCTGTTGAAGCCAATCGAGCCTGCGCTCTTCGCTTCAACGCTGGATGCAACTGCTGCGCGCGATGCTGCACCACCGATGTGGAAGGTGCGCATGGTCAACTGCGTGCCGGGTTCGCCGATGGATTGTGCTGCAATCACGCCGACTGCTTCGCCCATGTTGATCAAACCACCGCGGCCCAAATCGCGGCCGTAGCATTTAGCGCACAGGCCATAGCGGGTTTCGCAGTTCAGCACAGTGCGAACCTTGACTTCGTCCACGCCTGCAGCTTCGATCAAATCAATCTCATCTTCAGACAGCAGGAAGCCAGAAGGCACGATCACTTCACGCGTTTCAGGGTGAATCACATCGTCAATCACGGTGCGGCCGAGAATACGGTCGCGCAGGGATTCGATGGTTTCGCCGCCTTCAACAATCGCGCGCATGACTTGGCCGTTTTGCGTACCGCA
>JANMFP010000618.1:0-6470 GCA_031378135.1 Variovorax sp.
TATTGCTTGCAATCGTGATGTTGGCTAAGCTGATTTGGGAGGCCGCTTGGACAGCGCCTCTTCGCATGGATGCAAGCTGGGGTTTCGCCGTGGTGCAGGCTGCGCACCTCACGGGTGTGCTGTCCGGCGTGCTTGCCAGCGTTTTGCTTAAACTGGTTTTGGCACGGCTGCCAAATTCTGCGCGAGCTCTTTGCGATAACGATTGAGCTCGGTAGCCGTGGCGAAGCTGCGCTCCATGAGCAAGCTCATGTTGTGCAAAATGCGCTCGATCACCTTGGTCTCCCACACCGCATCAAAATTGATCTGCTTATCGAGCCAATGCTCAAGCCACTCCGGATTGGGCAAGCGGCTTTGAATCGTGTCGCGCGGGAAGAGCGCTTTGTTCACATGCAGATTGGTCGGGTGCAAAGCTTGCGCAGTGCGGCGGGCGCTGGCCATGAGTACGCCGACTTTGGTGAATGCTGATTTGGCTTCATCACCAAACTTGCCAATGGCACGCTTCATGTAGCGAAGATAAGCACCGCCATGACGCGCTTCATCTTGGCTGAGCGTGGTGTAGATGTGTTTGATCACCGGCTCGGTGTGCCATTCGCTGGCACGGCGATACCAATGGTTCAAACGAATTTCGCCGCAAAAATGCATCATCAGCGTCTCGAGCGCAGGAGCCGGCTCAAACTCAAAGCGTACCGCGTGAAGCTCCTCTTCAGTGGGCACAAGCTCTGGGCGATAGCGCTTGAGATACTCCATCAACACCAAAGAATGCTTTTGCTCCTCAAAAAACCAGATCGACATGAAGGCTGAAAAATCAGAATCATCGCGGTTGTCTCGCAAGAACATCTCTGTGGCTGGCAGCGCTGACCACTCCGTGATGGCATTCATTTTGATCGTTTGAGCCTGCTCATCGGTGAGCTTGGCAGGATCAAAAGATGTCCACGGAATGTCTTTTTCCATGTCCCAACGAACGGATTCGAGCTGCTTGAATAATTCAGGATATAGCATTGCTGCACCTAGTTAACAATTCAATAATTTTAGCCGCCCACTATGACATTTTGAAGCAACTTGTCCATTCCCCCAAAACGTCAATATGTGACAAGCGCTTACATGCCATCTATGTTGCAACTATGAATCATGGCGCACTCAATTCCAACACACTGACTGTTTGTGTTTTGCGCAAATCATTGGCTACGTTGCAATATACTGCCAGCGTCGTATGTCGATCTTAAGCTTGTGTTTTTGCCCCACAAGAACAATAGCCACACGAGAAGCCTTGCGATCATTGCGCTTTTACTGACAACATTCTTTGTCCAGGGATTTTTACGCGAGCGATCACATAGCCCTCACACTACGAAGGCTTTTAGATCCTTGAGTTGAAAATTTATACTGATAAGTCATAAAATATATTGATTAGTATAATAGAAGTTAAGTGTTTAATTTCAACCCGCGTATTTCCTAGTCCTAACCTTAAGAACGTGTGATGAAGGCTCCTCAAAAAATTGCCATCATTGGTTCTGGCATCACTGGTTTGGGTGCTGCGCAGGCTCTGCATGGCTCGGCTGAGATCACCTTATTTGAAGCTGGCAACTATTTCGGTGGCCATGCCAACACAGTGGATATTACTTTGCCCACGCCGTATGGCGAACGCACGCATGGCATCGACACGGGATTTTTGGTCTACAACGAGCGCACGTATCCTAATTTGATTGCGCTGTTTGCCAAGCTCAATGTGCACACCACCGTCACAGACATGAGCTTTTCTGTGCAAAGCAAAGATGGGGCGCGCCCTTTGGAATGGGGCGGCGCGAATTTAAATACTGTATTTGCACAACGCAGCAATCTTTTGAGCCCGCGATTTCTCAAAATGTTGATTGAAGTGTTGCGCCTGAACAAGCTCTGCACGCAAATTGCCGAAGCTGGCACTGAAGCTCAGCTCGCACAACCGCTCTCTGACTTTTTAGCGGAACACCGCTTTGGCCAAGAAGTACGCGATTGGTATTTGTTGCCCATGCTTGGCTGCATTTGGAGCTGCCCTACTGAGCAAATGCTGCAATTTCCTGTCTCCACGATGATCCGTTTCTGCCACAACCACGGTTTGATGCAGGTGAACAATCGCCCCAAGTGGTGGACGGTCACGGGTGGCTCTCGCAATTACGTGAAAATCATCACCGACCAAATCGCCGACAAGCGCTTGAATACACCTGTGCAATTGGTCGAACGTGATGCGGACGGCGTGCGCGTCGTCACGCAAGGTCAAGCCGAGCGATTTGATCGCGTGATTTTCGCCACGCATGCGCCGCAAGCGCTGGGTCTTCTGCGAGATGCAAGCGAGCAAGAGCGAGAGATATTAGGTGCATTCAAAACTCAACCCAATAAAGCCATTTTGCACACCGATGCAAGCGTGCTACCGAAAGCTCAACTGGCTTGGAGCGCTTGGAACTACGCGAGAGGGGACACAGCCCAAGAAGGCAGCCATGTTTGTTTGCATTACCTGATCAACAAACTTCAGCCGATCCCATTCGAGCAGCCGGTGCTGGTGAGCTTGAATCCAACGCATGAGATTGCGCGTAAGCATGTGATGGGCGAATTCGAGTATGCGCACCCCGTGATGGATATGGCTGCAACGCAGACGCAAGCACGTTTGCCTGAAATCAATGGCTTGAATAACGCATGGTTTTGCGGCGCCTGGACGCGCTATGGCTTTCATGAAGATGGATTGCTCTCTGGCTTGGCAGCTGCGCGCACGTTGCTCAAACAAATTCACGGAGCAACGACGTGAACACGCCCGTTGCCATGATGGGTTTTGGCACGGTGCGGCACACTCGCTTGCGCCCAGCGCGCAACGCATTTTCATACCCAACTTATTTCCTCATGCTGCCCATGCGCAGTTTGAGGCAGCATGGCGCTGGAGAACTGGCTCGTAATCGCCGCTCTGCCATCAGCTTCTACGACAAAGACCACGGCGACGGCCGCGCAGATGCCTTGCAATGGATTGATCAACTGCTACTCAGTGAAGGCATTGAAGATGCGACTGGCGAAGCATGGTTGCATTGCTATCCACGCGTGCTCGGCTACAGCTTCAAGCCCGTGAGCTTTTGGTATTGCCATAGACGGGATGGCAGCTTGCGCACTGTGGTGGTGGAGGTCAACAACACCTTTGGCGAGCGCCATGTGTATTTGCTGGATCATGTGCAATATGGCCGTGAGCACATGGCGACCAAAGTTTTTCACGTCTCGCCGTTTTGCAATGTTGAGGGTCAGTACCGCTTTCGCTTCATGACCACCACACAACCAAGAGGCAGCATGAAGCGCACCGTGGCAAGGATTGACTACGACGACATACAAGGCGCTTTGATCAACACGTCAGTCAGCGGTGAGCTGCAGGCCTTGAATGCACTGACGATGCGCAAAGCCCTGCTGTCCTATGGCGCCATGACGTTTGGCGTGATCGCACGTATCCATTGGCAAGCTATCAAGCTTTTCATCAAACGTGTGCCTTTTTTCTCCAAGCCCACACCCCCTGAAGTTTTGGTGACACGTTAAAAAACTTAAGCAAAAATATTTTGTTATGCACTCCAGCGCCTCTCACTCCACTTTTGAAATCCCAAGCAACGCGCCCGCGGCAGCGCGCACCTGCTTGAGACTTTTGCAACAGCTCAAGCATGGCTCACTTGCTGTGCAAATGCCCGATGGCAGCATGCAGCATTTTGGCCAAAGCAGCACTGAAGCCACGATTCATGGCAGCTTGAATCTCCACAACTGGAACGCCTGTGCAGCCGCACTCAAATCTGGCGATATCGGTTTTGCCGAAAGCTACATTTCAGGCGAATGGAGCACGCCTCATCTGGCGAACGTCTTGCGTATCTTTGTGGCCAATCGCCGCGAAGTGGAAGACATCATTTATGGCACCTGGCTGGGCCGCTTGGCTTATCGCATCAAGCATCTGCTCAATCGCAACACCAAAACCAATTCACAAAAAAACATCCATGCCCACTATGATTTGGGCAATGCTTTTTATGAGCTTTGGTTGGATCAAAGCATGAGCTACTCCTCGGCATTGTTTGAAGGCGACTTCAGTCAAACGCTGATGGATGCGCAACACGCCAAAGTGCGCCGCGCGCTGCGCATGGCCGGCGTGAAACGCGATGACCGCGTGTTAGAGATCGGTTGCGGCTGGGGCGGCTTGGCTGAAATGGGCGCACGAGAATTTGATGCCAAGATTACCGGTGTGACGCTTTCCACTGAGCAGCTTGAATTTGCCAAAGCACGCATGAATGTGATTGGCAAAGCAACACACGCCGATTTGCGCTTGCAAGATTACCGTGATATCGACGATCAGCCTTTTGATGCCATTTGTTCGATTGAAATGGTCGAAGCCGTGGGGCGCGAATACTGGGCAGAGTATTTCTCAACCGTTGCACGCCTGCTCAAAAGCGGTGGCCGCGCTTGTATTCAAGCCATCACGATTGATGACGCGCTGTTTGAGCGCTATGTGAAATCTACCGACTTTATCCAGCAATATATTTTCCCCGGCGGCTGTTTGCCGAGCCCCAGTGAGTTTCGCAAGGCGGCAAATGCTGCAGGCTTAGAGGTGGTCGATCAATTCGCTTTTGGCAAAGACTATGCAGAAACCTGCCGCCGCTGGCGCTCAGACTTTTTGCACAAACGTGCAGAGATTGAGCCACTGGGTTTTGACGAAAAATTCATGCGCACCTGGGAGTTTTATCTTGCTTACTGCGAGGCTGCATTTGAAGAGCAAAACATTGATGTGATGCAATTTACCTTGCTCAAACCTTGAAGCACCCCACTATGCGCGCCGTCACGATTCACTTGCACAACGCTATTTATTCAATAGCATTGTGCGCAGCATTGATGCCGGCGATATGCCAATTAGCCTTTGCAAACAGCCCAAATATACCTCCTGCAGTATCGCTTGATTTGGGGAACGCCAAAGCGCTAGGGCACACGCGGCTGGTGGTATATGGCTTTAATATTTACGATGCCAAACTCTGGGCGGGTGATGGGTTTGTCGTGGCCAACTATGCGCAAGAGCCTTTTGCTTTGGAGCTTCGCTACTTGCGCAATTTCAATGGCACGATGATTGCAGAACGTTCCCTCAAAGAAATGCAGCGCATCAGCACAGTCAACGATGAACAAGCCAAACAATGGCTCGACGCCATGAAGAAAATCTTTCCCAATGTGAAGAAAGGCGACCAACTGATTGGCATCCATCAGCCTAACGGCACAGCCCGCTTCATGCTCAATGGCAAAACTTTGGGTGAAGTGCAAGATGAGGAATTCTCACGGCTCTTTTTCGGCATTTGGCTGAGCCCCAAAACAAGCCAGCCCAAAATGCGCAGCGAACTCATTGGCTCTTCCATAGGCTCTTCGGCTGGAGTTAAAAAATGAGCTCTTTTAACGCTATTGAAGCAAGCGCTGCAGCAAACGGCTCGAGCACTTGGTCTGCCCGCCAAGGCATGAGTTATGGCGCATTGGGCATTGCTTTGGCTTTTGTAGCGCTGCCACTGTATGTGTTGTTGCCGAATTTTTATGCCAAAGAATTCGGCTTGAGCTTGAGTATGTTGGGCGCGATTTTGCTTGGCGCACGCATGTTTGATGCAGTGATTGATCCTGCACTCGGCGGCTGGGCGGATCGCTTGTTTGGCCGCTCCGTGCACGCAGCTTGGCGCATGGCTTGCATGGTTGCTGTGATCTTGGCCGCAGGCTTTGCGGCTTTGTTTTTCCCGCCCGTGCGTGGCAATGGCCTGCTGATTTGGGCCACACTGGCGCTGATCGTGACCTATGCTGCCTACAGCTTTGTGAGTGTGACGCATCAAAGCTGGGGCGCACGCTTAGGCGGTGATGCACCATTTCGCGCACGCGTGGCGGCTTGGCGCGAAGCACCCGGATTGATCGGTGTATTGCTCGCCTCTACCTTGCCAGTTGTGGCTGGCTTGCCGGTGATGGTGAGTGCGTTTGTGGCTTTGTTGGCGTTGGGGCTTTGGGCTTTGTATTTCGCACCACGCCCCGCACCATTTCGCCCTGTACCATCACGCTCTACACAACACATCGCCCAGCCAGATGCCAAGCCCAACATTTGGCAACCCTGGAGCAACAGCCGCTTTCGCGCCCTGATGCTGATTTTTATCTTGAACGGCATTGCCAGTGCCGTGCCGGCGACTTTGGTGCTTTTCTTCGTTCAGGATTTACTGCAAGCACCTAAGAATTTAGAAGGCGCATTCCTCGGCGCCTACTTCATCGCTGGCGCTTTGGCCATTCCGGTTTGGATGCAAGCTGTGAAGCGCATCGGTCTGGCTTGGGGTTGGTTGGCGAGTATGTTGCTTTCGATTGCGGTGTTTATTTGGGCTTCGACGCTTGGTGCGGGTGATGTGTGGGCCTATGCAATGGTGTGTGCGCTCTCTGGCATTGCGCTCGGCGCGGATCTGGCTTTTCCCAGTGCGCTGCTGACCGGCGCC
>JANMFP010000628.1:0-2317 GCA_031378135.1 Variovorax sp.
CACGCGCTGCCTGGCCTCGCACACTTGGGCCATGAAAGCGCAAGCTGGTCAATCGGCATTTGAGTTGGGGCGATCCATCATTAGCAACGACACGCAGCACTTCACGCATTTCAGCAACTGGCGAATTGCGGAGATGGCTGGCAGTGTTGTTGGCGCGATCAACACAGGCGTTTTGCCGCAAACCCAAGTTGATCTGCAAAATTTGCCAGAGGTTTTGCACAGCCCAACTGCGTTAAAGGCGATAGCTGCTGGAACTTGTTATTTATCTTCAGCAGCGATTTATCCAGAATACCAAGGGCGTGGCTTGGGCGCGGCGCTGCTAGATGAGGCGGTATCGCAGACGCATGCAGCAGGTGTGAGTCAGCTTACTCTGCTGGTTGGCAGTTTTAACAGCAGAGCGCACAAGCTCTACCTGAGATACGGCTTTGAGGAGTGGGACAGACGTCCCTTCTGCGCATTTCCAGGCTCAGACCCATCGGGTGAATGGATTCTCATGCGCAAGGACATAGATTGATGCTCGACTCAAGCGTTTTGCCGCCGACGCTCACCAACTCCTCGCGCTTGGATGCGCCGAGTGACTAACTGCCAAACCGCAGCGATGATGCCAAGGATGGCGGCCAAGTAGGCGAACGTGAACATGGCAAACTTGATAGCCGCCACGCTGGAGTAGGCCCATGCAAGGCCCTCTGCAAAGTTAGCAGGATTTGCCAGCATGATGTAGGACATACCGTTCTCTAGCGCGTCTGCCATCGGCGCAATGGTGGAGAGCATTGCGGCCCCAATCATGGCTCGGCGCATCCATGAGTTGGAGGGCAAGGCGCGAGAAATTGCCAGCAACACGACGACGTGCAAGATCAACACGGAGACAATAAAAACAAAATCGATGTGCTGCGTCTGAATATACCGATCAAGCGTGCCGCGTTCGATCAGGACTTGGTACCAGCCCTTGAGTTTGTTGGCATCAAAAGACAACTGCGCTTGCCAGTAGGGGACGGGGAATCCTGATGTCGCATACGAAGCGTTCAAAAGTTCAGTTGCCCACAAATTAAAGAGAAGGGCTAGCAAGCTCATCACGATGAGTTGCGGCGCGGTAAATTTGCTTTGCCATTGTTGGAACAAGTTTTTCATGGGAACGCCCTGATGTGTGTGTTTGATTCATGAAATTCTGACGACCCGGCATGAATCGCTTGTGTCGTTGGCGTAAAGAAATATGAACTTGCACTCGCCCATGCTCCTGAGCGTGCTTAGCTGACGCACGCTCAGGAGCATGGGCGAGTGGGTGGCACGCCATCTCATTTTGCTAGGCATTTTTAAAGCTTTTTAGGCAGTTACCCGGCATAAAATATGCGCGGAGTGCTATTCATTTAGGAGTGATTAAAGGCTTACTACAATGCCGATATGAAGATCACGCAGCTAGAAACCATCCGCCTTGCGGAATTCCCCAACATCATTTGGGTGCGTTTGCATACCGATGAAGGCATCACCGGCTTGGGCGAGACGTTTATGGGTGCGGCGGCGGTGGAGGCTTATTTGCATGAATGGGCAGCGCACAAGCTACTTGGCAAAGATCCGCTGCAAATTGAAGCGCGAAACAAAGACATCACAGGCTATCTCGGCTGGCGCGGTTCTGGCGTGGAGACGCGAGGCAACAGCGCAGTGGATATTGCGCTGTGGGATATTTTTGGCAAGGCGGCGAATATGCCGGTGCGCGTGGCGCTCGGGGGCGAATCGCGGCAAGCCATTCGCGTTTACAACACCTGCGCGGGTTATCAGTATGTGCGCAGCACGGCTAATCAAAACACTTCCAATTGGGGCCTCAATCAAAAAGGCAATGACAAAGCAGGCCCGTATGAAGACCTTGAAGGTTTTTTAAATCACGCCGACGAACTCGCTTTAAGTCTGCAATCGGAGGGCATCACGGCGATGAAAATTTGGCCATTTGATCCGGCAGCGGAGGCCAGCGACGGGCAGTATATTAGCGACCGTGATTTAGACAAGGCGCTTGAGCCATTTAGAAAAATTCGCCTAGCCGTGGGCTTGCATCTGGACATCATGGTGGAATTCCACAGCCTGTGGCGCTTGCCCATGGCGCAAAAAATTGCCCGCGCACTCAAGCCTTTCAACACCTTCTGGCACGAAGATGCGATTCGCATGGATTCGCTCGGTCTGTTGAAGCAATACGCGCCGCACACCGATGCGCTGATTTGCGCGAGCGAGACGCTGGCTTACAAATGGGGTTTCAAAGATTATTTGCAAACCGGCGTGGCGGGCGTCGTGATGCTCGATCTGAGCTGGTGCGGTGGCTTGACGGAAGCGC
>JANMFP010000631.1:0-5054 GCA_031378135.1 Variovorax sp.
GCCGGGCCACCGCGATTTCTCAGAAGATACGTATCGCGTGCTCACGGCAGTGGACTCTGCGCTGATGGTGATTGACGCGGCCAATGGCGTGGAGCCGCAAACACGGCGCTTGATTGAAGTGTGCCGCCAGCGCAATACGCCCATCATCACGTTCATCAACAAGATGGATCGCGAAGGCCGCGATCCGCTGGAGTTGCTCGATGAAGTGGAGCAAGCACTCGGTATGCCCTGCGTGCCGATGGCTTGGCCTGTGGGGCAAGGCAAATTGTTTGCCGGCATCATGGATTTGCGCAAAGAGCAAATGCGCTTGTTCAAGCCGGGCTCGGACAAGCTCGCTGATGAAGGCGATGAAATCGTCTCGCTCACTGAGAAAGACAAACTGCGTGAGCGCATCGGCGCAGAATTTGAATTGGCCGAAGGCAATGTAGAACTGGTGCAAGAAGCTGCGCCGCGCTACAACGAGGCAGATTTTTTGGCAGCCAAGCAAACGCCCGTGTTCTTCGGCTCGGCGATCAACAATTTCGGCATCCGCGAAGTCTTGGACGCGATTGCCGATCTCGCGCCGCCGCCGCGCTTGCGCACAAGCAGCGGGCTCAAGGGTGCACCTGAAAGAGACGTTCAGCCCGAGCAAGATGGCTTCTCCGGCGTGGTCTTCAAAGTGCAAGCCAATATGGATGCCAACCATCGCGACCGCATTGCCTTCGTGCGCGTGTGCTCCGGCAAATTCACCAGCGGCATGAAGCTCAAAGTGCAACGCACGGCGAAAGAGCTGCGGCCTACTTCAGTCGTCACGTTTATGTCGCAGCGGCGAGAAGCAGTCGAAGAAGCCTATGCGGGCGACATCATCGGCTTTACCACGCATGGCGGCGTGCAGCTGGGCGACACGATCACCGAAGGCATCGGCTCGCAAGCCGATTTGCAATTCACCGGCCTGCCCTTCTTCGCGCCCGAAATGTTCCAAGCGGTGGAGCTGGCCAACCCGATGAAATCTAAGCAGCTCTCGCAGGGCTTGATGCAGCTGGGTGAAGAAGGCGCGATTCAAGTGTTTCGCCCGCATGCGGGTGGCAACATGCTGCTGGGCGCGATTGGGCAATTGCAGTTTGAAGTGGTGCAGCATCGCCTAAAGGGTGAATACGGCGTTGACGCGAGGCTCATGGGCTCAAGCTTCACAGGCGCGCGCTGGATCACTTGCGACGATGAAGCCGCGATGAAAGAATTCGTCAATAAAAACCAAGCCAAATTAGCGCTCGATGGCGTGGATGCCCTCGCCTACCTGCTCACCTCGCCGTATGACCTGCGCCTCACCCAAGAGCGCCACCCCAAAATCCAGTTTCACGCTCTGCGCGAGCATGCGGGGCTGGAATTGCAAGCGAGCTAAGGCGCTCATCTGTGAAGCCGCTTCATGATTGGCCACTAGAACACCGCCGGCAAATCACTGGCGTGTTCACCGATATTGATGACACGCTCACAACCGATGGCGCGATCACGCCCGCTGCCTTGCAGGCTTTACATGATTTGAAAGCAGCAGGGCTCGCCATCATTGCGATTACGGGCAGACCAGTCGGCTGGAGCAAGCCATTTGCCTCAGCGTGGCCGGTAGATGCCATCGTGGCCGAGAATGGCTCTGTGGCTCTTTCAAAAAGCAGTTTTTTAAGCAAAAACGACATCCAGCCGGCAAATAATCTGCTTGGAGTGCTATCAAAATCATATCAAGCTGACACCGCCACTCGCGCCACCAATTTCGCCAAAATGCAGCACGTGCTTGAGCGCATCGAACGCGACATCCCCGGCGCAGTACGCAGCACAGACAGCCCAGGCCGAGAAACCGACATCGCCATCGACCACAGCGAATTCACACATCTACCCCCTGAAAAAATTGCACAAGTCGTGCAAATTATGCAAAGCGAAGGCTTGAACGCCACCGTCAGCTCCATCCACATCAACGGCTGGATCGGCCATCACAACAAACTCCAAGGCGCACACTGGATCGTGCGCGAGCTGTTGGGGCGGGATCTATCGCAAGAAATGCACTGCTGGGCCTACGTAGGCGATTCAACCAACGATCAACTGATGTTTCAAGCGTTTGAGAACAGCATCGGCGTAGCCAACATCGCTCGCTTTGTACCAGAGCTTCAACATCTACCGAGCTACGTGACTCAAGCTGAACGCGGTGCAGGATTTGCTGAAGTTGTCGCCAGCCTCACGCTCGTTGAGCGCTAATGGTTCATCAACGCGACGCTGCTTGCACGCGGGTTTTCTTCGCACGCTCAGATAGATGCACGATCGCGCTGTCTGTTCGTTTTTCGTAGGGAAAGGTGGAGGGGGCGCAACGCTGTCACCGGAGACAAAAAAAACCAGAACGCCGCCCGGGGACACGGAGCAAAACGCACAGACAGCGCGATCACCCCTGAGAACCCAGCAGACAAACCTCAAGAACGCGAAAGAACAGAAGCCAAAGCCACCCCCGTATGCGTCTTCTTGCGCACCAGTTCCTCCGGAGTACAAGCGGCCACAATCTTGCCGCCTTCTTTGCCGCCTTCAGGCCCCAGATCAATCACCCAATCAGCCTCAGCGATGACATCTAAATCGTGTTCGATCACGACGACGCTGTGACCACCGTTGACCAAGCGGTGCAAGACGTGGATGAGTTTTTCGACGTCTTGCATGTGCAGGCCCACCGTGGGTTCATCCAAAACATACAGCGTGTGCGGCGCTTTGTTGCCGCGCTTGCCGATTTCATCGCGCACTTTTGATAGCTCCGTGACGAGCTTGATGCGCTGGGCTTCGCCGCCACTGAGCGTAGGCGATGGCTGGCCGAGGGTGAGATAGCCCAGCCCCACATCTTTGAGCAATTGCAGCGGATGCGCAATGCTTGGCATCGTGGCGAAAAACTCTACCGCTTCATCCACCTCCATCGTGAGCACATCGCCTATGCTCTTGCCGCGCCAACTCACAGCCAGAGTCTCGGAATTGAAGCGTGCACCGTGGCAGACCTCGCAGGGCACTTTCACATCGGGCAGGAAGCTCATCTCAATCGTGCGCATGCCTTGGCCTTCGCAGCCGGGGCAGCGGCCTTCGCCTGTATTGAAGCTGAAGCGCCCAGGGCCATAGCCTCGTGCTTTGGCTTCTAGGGTTTCAGCAAACAGCTTGCGGATCGCATCCCAAAAACCAATATAAGTAGCAGGGCAGGAGCGCGGTGTTTTGCCGATGGGCGTTTGATCGACTTCAAGCACACGATCCAGCTGCGCCCAAGCATCAATGCCATCGCAATTTTTCCAAGCCTTGAACTCAGGCGCTTCACGCTTCATGCCGCGCGCTGTGACAGCTGCATAAACGTTGGCGAGTAAAACATCTCGGGCAAAGGTCGATTTACCTGAGCCAGAGACACCCGTGATTGCCACCAAGCGCTTGAGCGGCACATCGCAACTCACATGGTTTAAATTGTGCAGCGTCGCGTTTTTTACGCTGAGTTTGAATTCAGCATCCATCTTGCGACGCGGATGCAGCGGATGCTTAATCGCATCGCGCAAATAGCGCCCGGTGGCGGATTCTTCCACCGCCATGATGTCTTTCACGCTACCTTGCGCCACCACTTGGCCGCCGCGCTTACCAGCGCTCGGGCCAATATCAATGATGTGTTCCGCGCGACGAATCGTATCGACATCGTGCTCGACAACGACGAGCGTATTGCCTTTTTCGCTCAGCTTGTTGAGCGCATTGAGCAAGATTTGATTGTCTCGCGCATGCAGGCCAATCGTCGGCTCATCGAGCACGTAACACACGCCTTGCAAATTGCTGCCCAGCTGCGCCGCCAAACGAATGCGTTGCGCCTCGCCGCCAGAGAGCGTGGGCGCGCCGCGATCCAAGGTGAGATAACCCAAGCCGACTTCTTCTAAAAATTCTAAGCGGCCCTTGATCTCAGGCATCAAATCGCGGCCAATATCGCTCTCGCGACCCGAGAGCTTGAGGCTTTCGACCCAGAGGCGCACATCACGCACGGAGAGCTGTGCGATGGCTGTGATGCTGACGCCCTGACGTTTCGTGTCGGCGTTAAAGCCAAATTTCACCGAGCGCGCCTGCTTGTTCAATCGCGTGCCGCCGCAGCTCGCACAATCTTGATCGCTCACATCCTCCACGTCCACTTCCGCAAAACTCTGCTCACGCCCCCGGTTGTCCTCATCGCGCACGGAATCATCGAGCGCTTTTCGCTGCTCGCGCGTGAGCTGCTTGCCTGTGCCCACGCAATCGGGGCACCAGCCGTGTTTGCTGTTGTAGGAGAACAATCGTGGATCCAACTCAGGATAGCTCGTGGCGCATACAGGGCAAGCGCGTTTGGTGGAAAGCACTTCGACTTTGCCGATATGCGCCGTGCTCACCTTTGCTTCCATGGCCTCGCGCAGGCCATCTAGCGATGTCATCACATGCACCACGCCTTTGCCCTGCTCTAAGGCGGTGGCTAAGGCTGCTCGCAGAGCGGCTTCATTCTCTGGCTTCATCACGAGGTCTGCCACCGGCAACTCAACCGTGTGTTCTTTGAAGCGATCAATGCGCGGGAAACCAGTGGTCGGCAAAAATTCGCCATCGACGCGAAGATGTGTGTAGCCACGCGGGCGCGCCCAATCAGCCAGCTCGGTGTACACGCCTTTCCTGCTGATCACCAGCGGCGCAAGGATGCCGATGTGGCGGCCTTTGTAGAGCGTCATGAGCTGCGCAGCAATGCGCTCTGCCGTTTGCGGCTGCACAGCGGCATCATCGTGGACGCAATGCTGCGTGCCGAGCTTCACGTAGAGCAAGCGCAGGAAATGCCACACCTCGGTTGTCGTGCCTACGGTGGATTTGCGGCCACCGCGAGAGAGGCGCTGCTCGATCGCCACCGTGGGCGGAATGCCAAACACGGCATCCACCTCGGGGCGGCCTGCGGGCTGCACGATGCTGCGCGCATAGGCATTCAAGCTTTCCAAATAGCGGCGCTGACCTTCGTTGAACAAAATATCAAACGCAAGCGTGGATTTACCAGATCCTGATACGCCAGTAACCACCGTGAATTTACCGCG
>JANMFP010000277.1:0-2117 GCA_031378135.1 Variovorax sp.
TGCAGAGTTGAAAGACTGGCGCGCAGCCATGAAGCGGCCTGTGGCGCGAATTACCGTGTCTCCCGGTGCACAAAAGGACGCACTCTTCGCGCAAATCTTGAATCGCCACACCGTCAAGGCCAATTTCGACACGACAAGAGCAGTGTCTGAGGCAAATCTGCAAAGCATCTTGAAAGCCAATAGTACGGCGCGCATGCAAAGCGGTGGCACGGTGCAAGAGGCGCGCCTTGCGCCCCTGCGCAAGCTATGTGTTGATTCTGCGTTCGTTGAGCTGCGCACGCCGCGCACGAACTTGGAGAGCATCAAGCTTGCACGTGTGGGCCCAAGCGAAATCTTGCAAAACCGCGATGGCATCTCGATCAATTCGCCCATGGTGCGCGCGCTCACAGCCTTCGGGCAGTTTGACCGCAGCGTACCTACGCCACCCGGCAGCACCGCCGAGAAAAAATTCATTGAGCGCTTTGATGGTACAAGTAAAACCGCAATGGGTTTCGTGTGGATCACGGGTAGAAACACGCGTGCTGATCAAGTCGAAGCCGGGCGCGCCTATGTGCGCTTGCAACTGCAAGCCACTGCACTTGGCATTGGCATGCATCCGCTCAGCCAAGCCTTGCAAGAGTTTCCAGAAATGAAGGCAAATTACGAGCAGGCGCACCAGCTCGTCCTAGGCCAAGGCGCACCACGCAGCCCCCAAGATGCCACCGTGCAAATGCTCTGCCGAATTGGCTACACGCCAGCACCTGCACCGGCTACGCCGCGCCGCGCGTTGGATAAATTCATCACAACTGCGTAAGGAAGCGCGTATGCAAAACCAACAACGCATGATGTGGTTACTGCGCGCGGAGGGCTTGGCGTTGCTACTTCTCAGCAGCGCGGCATACGTGCAACTGGGTGGCTCTTGGCGAGAGTTTGCGCTGCTGTTTTTACTGCCCGATGTCGCACTGCTCGGCTATTGGCTGAGCTCACGTATCGGTGCTTGGGCTTACAACGCGACGCATTCCTATCTAGGCGCGGCGATGCTTCTAGGCGCAGGGCTCGTGCTCTCACAATACAAATTGGTATTGTTCGGCTTGATTTGGTTTGCACACATCGGCTTTGACCGCGCTTTAGGCTACGGCTTGAAATACTCGGAAGGCTTTCGCCACACCCACTTAGGCGTGATCGGTCAGCAACGCTAGTACGCGTTGCAACGCATGCGCTACAGTTTGCCTGCGCACGGCGGAGCGATCACCCTCAAAGCGCATCATCTCGCTGTGCAAACTGCCTTGAATTGAAAAGCCGAACCAGACTGTGCCCACGGGCTTCGCAGCGCCGCCGCCTGTTGGCCCAGCGATGCCCGTGACGGCAATGCTCACCTGTGCTTTCGAATACCGAATCGCGCCAAACGCCATGGCGCGAGCGACAGGCTCGCTCACTGCGCCATGCGCTTCGATCAAAGCGGCATCGACGCCGAGCAGCTCAGCTTTGGCTTCGTTGGAGTACGTGACAAAGCCGCGTTCAAACCAGTTCGATGAGCCTGCCAAATCTGTGCAGGCTGCGCTGATGAGCCCGCCGGTGCAACTCTCTGCTGCAGTAAGTTTTAAGTCGTTTTTGAGTAGAAAATCAGCCAATAACCGGCATATATCCTGCGTGGAGTGCTCACTATTTTGTAGCATTAAAACCTCCAAAGAGCAATCACCAAGAGTGTGCAAGCGGCAGCCACCAAATCATCAAGCATGATGCCTAGGCCGCCTTTCCATCCGTAGCCATGAAACAACTCGTCGGCCCAAGCCACGGGGCCGGGTTTGACCGCATCGAAGAAGCGAAACAGCGCAAAAGCGGCAAGCTGCGCCAAAAAGCCCGCCGGCGTGATGAGCCAAAGAATGATCCAAAACGCCACCACTTCGTCCCACACAATCGCGGCGGGATCGAGCACATGCATGTGCGCGGCCGTCAATGTGCAAGCCCACCAGCCGACGAAGAGCGAGACCAAGATTACGCCGCCGATTTGCGCTTCCGAAAGATACAACTGCATCACTGCAAACGCCGCCCAAGCCCAGAGCGTGCCGAAGGTGCCGGGCGCAAAGCGCGAGAGGCCAGAACCCGCGCCGAGCGCGATGAAATGTGCGGTGTGAGAG
>JANMFP010000041.1:0-2184 GCA_031378135.1 Variovorax sp.
GGCGTGCCGCCACAAGGCGGGCGCAAGCATCCGAATCAAGACTTTCTGCAAGTGGATACAACGAATATTCTGTTCATTTGCGGTGGCGCATTCCAAGGGCTGGAAAAAGTCGTCGAAGCGCGGCAAGAAGCTGGCGGCATCGGCTTTGGTGCCTCGGTCAAAAGCAAAAAGCAGCGCAGCCTGACGGAAACATTCAAAGAAATCGAGCCGGAAGATTTGATCAAATTCGGCTTGATCCCCGAGCTGATCGGCCGCTTGCCCGTGATTGCGACACTCGATGAGTTGAGTGAAGATGCGCTCATGCAAATCCTCACTGTGCCTAAAAACGCGGTGATCAAGCAATACGCCAAGTTGCTCGCTATGGAAGGCGCTGAGCTTGAGGTGCGCCCCAATGCGCTTCGCGCCATTGCCCGCAAAGCCCAAGTGCGCAAAACAGGCGCACGCGGCTTGCGCTCCATCCTTGAAGCAGCATTGGTCGACACCATGTTCGAGTTACCCGAAGTCAACAACGTGGCCAAAGTCGTGGTGGATGAATCCACCATTGATGAAGGCAAGCCGCCATTGCTTGTATACCGAGAAGAAGCGAAAAAAGCCTAAGCTTCCCTCTAGCAGTGATAGAAGGTTTGCAGCAAGTTTTTTTGATTTCACGAGGCCTGATGCTTTGCCTATCGTGGCGCAGCACAGGCATATAGATTTTTGAGAGAGTTGAGCCATGTCTGGTGCCACCCCCCTGCCCTCCGATCCCCTGGATTTGCCGCTGCTGCCCCTGCGCGATGTGGTTGTCTTCCCGCACATGGTGATTCCGCTGTTTGTGGGCCGCAGCAAAAGCATCAAAGCGCTGGAAACAGCGATGGAATCAGACCGCCGCATCATGCTGGTCGCGCAAAAAGCAGCGGCCAAGGATGAGCCGGTGGTTGAAGATATGTTCACCGTTGGATGCATCTCGACCATTTTGCAAATGCTCAAACTGCCGGACGGCACAGTCAAAGTGCTTGTCGAAGGCCAGCAGCGCGCCACCGTGAACCAAATCACTGAAGGGCAAGCGCATTTTCATGCGAACGTCACGCCGCATAACGGCGCTGCACCTACTGCAGATAGCCTGACAGCGATCGAAGCTGTGCGCCGCGCCGTGATTGGCCAATTTGATCAATACGTCAAGCTCAATAAAAAAATTCCGCCTGAGATTCTGACGTCCATCTCGAGCATTGATGATGCTGGCCGCTTGGCCGATACGATTGCTGCCCACACACCGCTCAAACTCGAGAACAAGCAAACCGTACTGGAGTTGATGGATGTCAAAGCGCGTTTGGAGAATGTCTTTGAGCAGCTCGATCGCGAGTTGGAAATTCTCAATGTCGATAAGAAAATCCGCAGCCGCGTTAAGCGCCAGATGGAGAAAAATCAGCGTGATTTTTATTTGAATGAGCAAGTCAAAGCGATTCAAAAAGAATTGGGCGATGGCGAAGAAGGTGCAGATATTGAGCAGCTTGAGAAGAAAATCAAGGCGGCCAAGATGCCGCAAGATGCGCGCAAAAAAGCTGATTCAGAGCTGAAGAAACTTAAATTGATGTCGCCGATGTCGGCGGAAGCCACTGTGGTGCGCAACTATATTGATGTGCTGATTGGTCTGCCTTGGAGCAAGAAAACCAAGATCAAGCACGATTTGGGCAACGCCGAAAGCGTGCTGAATGCAGATCACTTTGGCTTAGATCGTGTGAAAGATCGCATTCTTGAATATCTTGCTGTGCAGCAGCGTGTGGATAAAGTGAAAGCGCCCATTCTTTGCTTGGTCGGCCCGCCTGGCGTGGGCAAAACCTCTCTTGGCCAATCGATTGCCAAAGCCACTGGCCGAAAATATGTGCGCATGGCCTTGGGCGGCATGCGCGATGAAGCTGAGATTCGCGGCCATCGCCGCACGTACATAGGCGCGTTGCCCGGCAAGATTTTGCAAAGCCTCACCAAAGTGGGCGCACGTAATCCGCTCTTTTTACTCGATGAGATCGACAAAATGGGCCACGATTCGCGCGGCGATCCATCCAGCGCCTTGCTAGAGGTGCTCGATCCTGAGCAAAACCATACATTCAGCGATCATTACGTCGACGTTGATTTCGATTTGAGCGATGTGATGTTCGTTGCCACATCCAATTCGATGAACATTCCGCCTGCGCTACTTGATCGCATGGA
>JANMFP010000043.1:0-6070 GCA_031378135.1 Variovorax sp.
TGGATCGGATTGGGTGTGTGGCTGATTGCGCGGGGCGTGGATGCTTGGCGAAAAATTCCAGCTTGGTGGCGCGTCTCCGTTGGTTTGATGTTGCTTTCGCTGGCTTGGCTCGCAGTCGTGCAAGCGCGGCTGATTGGCATCCATTTCCTGCTCTCGATCTTACTGACAGTGTGGGCAGCAGATGTGGGTGCGTATTTTGCGGGGCGGCGTTTTGGCAAAAAGAAGCTGTCTATCAGCATCAGCCCAGGCAAAAGCTGGGAAGGGGTGTATGGCGGTATGGCGGCTGTGTTGTTGCTCGCTGTTGTTCTCGCGCTTTGGCAGCCTGCGATGGCAGATTCATCATCGCTGTATCAAAAATTGCTGGCTGGCAGAGGCTGGCTGCTCGTGTTGCTCGGCGCGCTATTGATGGTGGCGATGAGTGTGGTGGGAGACTTGGTGGAATCGCTGGTGAAGCGCAGCTCGGGCATGAAAGACTCCAGCGGCTTGCTGCCGGGGCACGGCGGTGTGTTAGATCGCGTGGATGCACTGCTGCCGACCTTGCCGCTGGGCATGATGCTGTATTCCTTGGCTTAGCACTGACGAAATGTAGACATGAAAAAACAACGCGTCACGATTTTGGGATCAACAGGCTCGGTGGGCAAAAGCACCCTGGATGTGATCGCAAGGCATCCAGATCGCTTTGAGGTGTTTGCACTCTCCGCATCTACGAATGTGGCCGAAATGGCGTTGCAGGTGGAGCAATTTGCACCGAAGCGCGTGGTGATGGCAGATAGCGCTGCAGCAGATGAATTGGCAGCACTTTTGAAGCAAAAAGGCATAGTGGCCGGCATAGAATCTGGGCAGATTGCTATTGAAAGCATAGCATCAGATGCGCAAACAGACATTGTGATGGCGTCTATCGTGGGTGCTGCGGGCTTGGCACCCTCCATGGCAGCTGCGCGCGCTGGCAAGCGTTTGCTGCTGGCGAATAAAGAAGCTCTGGTGGTGGGCGGTGATTTGTTTATGAATGCCGTGCACAGCGGCGGTGGCAAGCTGTTGCCCATCGACAGTGAGCATTCTGCGGTGTTTCAAAGTTTGCCCGATGATGCGAGCACTTGGGCGCGGCGCGTGGAGAAAATCATACTCACGGCATCTGGTGGCCCTTTTCGCACGCGCGATGTGGCGACGTTGCGAGATGTCACACCAGCGCAGGCTGTGGCGCATCCTAACTGGGTGATGGGGCGAAAAATTTCTGTGGATTCAGCCACGATGATGAACAAGGCGCTAGAGGTGATCGAGGCGCATTATTTGTTTGGCATGCCGCCTGAAAAGATCGAGGTGGTGATTCATCCGCAATCGATCATTCACTCCATGGTGCAATACCATGATGCTTCCACCGTAGCGCAACTGGGCACACCCGATATGCGTGTGCCGATTGCATATGGCCTGTCTTGGCCAGAGCGCATGGATAGTGGGGCGAAAGCCCTTGATTTCACGGCGCTCGGTGCGATGACTTTTGAGGCCCCAGATCGCGCGCGCTTTCCTGGCTTGTTCCTCGCTTGGGAGGCCATGCAAGCGCCAGAGGGCACATGTGCTGTGCTTAATGCGGCCAATGAAATTGCGGTGGCTGCTTTCTTGGATGAAAAAATACGTTTTGATCAGATTCATCAAGTCAACACAGAAACTCTTGTGCGTATTGCGCCCTCAAAGCCATTAGATTTGGCAGATTTATTGGGGCTGGACGAGATCAGCCGCCATGCTGCCAGCGATATCGTGAAGGGATTGCTATGCTGACGGTTGTTGCTTTTGTATTGGCATTGGGGCTCTTGATTGCCATTCATGAATATGGCCACTACCGCGTGGCGGTGGCATGCGGCGTTCAGGTCACGCGTTTCTCGGTGGGCTTTGGCAAACCGCTTCTCACATGGAAGCCAAAAAAACAGCATCCGGGGCAGGATACGGAATTCGTCATTGCGCTGTTTCCGCTGGGTGGCTACGTGAAGATGGTGGGGCAGGGCGAAGCAGCGCCAGCGCATTTGAAGGCCGTGTCTTTTGATGCGCAGCCTCTACCTAAGCGTGCTGCGATTGTGGCGGCTGGGCCTATTGCAAATCTGCTGCTGGCCGTGTTCTTGTATGCGGCCGTGAATTGGATGGGCTCAGAGCAGGCCAAGGCCATCATTGCCCAGCCACCAGCCGCTTCTTTGGCGGCTACAGCAGGCCTTAAAGCGGGTGATGAAATTTTGAGTGTGCGCGGCACCGATGCAGTCGATGAGCCGATTCGCTCGATGGAAGATTTGCGTTGGCATCTCACGCGCGCTGCGCTCGATCGTTATGACCTGACATTGCAAGTGCGCGAGGCGGGGAGAGATTCAACACGGCAAATCAAGTTGCCCGTCACCGAGCTCAATATTCGCGAGGCTGATGCGCAGATGTACCGCAAGATCGGCTTGGCTGCACCGCTCACTCAAGCCTTGATGGGGGAGCTGGTTGCCGGCGGTGCTGGTGATAAAGCAGGCTTAAAACAAGGTGATCGCGTGATGTCGATTGACGGCGTGGCGATGCTCGATGGTGGGCAATTGCGTGAGGCGATTCGTGCTTCTGTACAAGGCGATCAGGCGGTGAAGAAAAATTGGCGCATCGAACGTGCTGGTCAAAGCTTAGAGCTTCCTGTGACTGTGATCGTGAAAACTGAGAGTGGAGTGAGTAGCGGCCGAATAGAGGCGTTTGTTGGCGGTGCGCCGCAAATGACATTAGTACGTTACGGTTTCTTCGAAGGTCTGAGTCTAGGTGCACAGAAGACATGGGATATCTCCATGCTCACCTTGCGCATGATGGGCAAGATGTTAATCGGCGAGGCGTCGCTTAAAAACTTGAGTGGGCCGCTGACCATTGCCGACGTTGCTGGGAAATCTGCCAGCTTAGGTTTGGTGCAATATCTGATTTTCTTGGCGCTTATCAGCGTGAGCCTAGGCGTCTTGAATTTGCTGCCACTGCCTGTTTTGGACGGTGGCCACCTCATGTATTATCTGTGGGAGGCCGTCACAGGGAAAGCTGTGTCGGAGGCTTGGCTTGAACGCCTGCAACGCGGCGGGGTAGCTGTGCTTATGGCTATGATGGCTGTGGCTTTGTTTAATGACGTGACTCGACTATTTGGATAGATAAAAAATGCGGTTTGCTCGGCTAAATTTGCAGAGCAAAAACAGCAAAATACTTATGATTTTTCATCAAAAAACTTTGTCGGCTCGTGCAGTAACTGCCGTATGCGCCACGCTTTTTGCAGCAAGCATGCATGGTCATGCTTGGGCGATTGATCCGTTCACTGTGCGCGATATCCGCGTCGAAGGTTTGCAGCGCGTGGAGCCGGGCACGGTATTTGTGACCTTGCCCTTCCAAGTGGGCGATACCTACAACGACGATAAAGCATCGGCTGCGATTCGTTCATTGTTCGGCTTGGGGCTGTTCAAAGATGTGCGTATTGATGTTCAAGGCAATGTGATTGTGGTGATTGTTGAAGAGCGTCCCACTGTTGCTGAAGTGAGCTTCACAGGTGCGAAAGAGTTTGATAAAGATGCCCTGACCAAAGCTTTGCGCGAAGTAGGTTTAGCCGAAGGCCGCGCCTTCGATAAAGCGTTGGCTGATCGCGCAGAGCAAGAGCTCAAGCGGCAGTATTTAAATCGTAGCTTGTATGGTGCGGAAGTGCTGACGACCGTTACGCCGATTGAGCGCAATCGCGTGAACCTCAACTTCAACGTGATAGAGGGTGATATTGCCAAAATCAAAGCCATCAACATCGTGGGCGCGCAAGCATTTAGCGAGAGCACGCTCAAAGGTTTGTTTGATTTGGATGCGGGCGGTTGGTTGTCTTGGTACACCAAGAGTGATCGTTATTCGCGCACCAAGCTCAATGCGGATCTTGAAACCCTGCGCTCTTACTACCTCACGCGCGGTTATCTGGAATTCAAGATTGATTCCACGCAAGTGGCCATCTCGCCTGATAAACAAAGCATCAGCATCACGGTCAACATCACAGAAGGTGTACGCTTTTCAGTTGCTGGGGTGAAGCTTGAAGGCAATTTTTTGGGCAAGGAAGAGGAATTCAAGACCTTCGTGAAAATCGTGCCCGGTCAAGCTTATAACTCCGAACTGGTGGCGCAAACCACCAAAGCATTTACAGACTATTTTGGGAATTTCGGTTACGCATTTGCACAAGTGCAAGCGCGCCCCGATATAGATCGCACCAACAACACTGTAGTGATCAATCTGGTGGCGGATCCTTCACGCCGAGCCTATGTCAGAAAAATCAATGTGGCTGGCAACAACCGCACTAGAGATGAGGTGATTCGCCGGGAATTCCGCCAGTTCGAATCCAGTTGGTACGACGGTGAGAAGATCAAACTCTCTCGTGATCGAGTTGATCGCTTGGGCTTTTTCAAATCGGTCGATGTGGACACATCTGATGTGCCTGGCACAAACGATCAAGTTGATGTCAATGTCAAGGTTGATGAAAAGCCCACGGGCAACCTAACACTCGGCGCAGGCTTTTCGTCTGCTGAAAAATTATCTCTTCAGTTCAAAGTCCAGCAAGACAACGTGTTTGGATCAGGTAATTACTTAGCTGTGGATGTCAACACCTCTAAGCTCAACCGAACGCTTGCGATCACTGCAGTTGACCCTTATTTCACAACAGACGGCATCTCGCGCACGATTGACGTTTACTTTCGCAATCAGAAACCCATTGCTGAGGAATCAAGCGATTACAAAATCAACACACGCGGCAGCAGCCTGCGTTTCGGTGTCCCCTTCTCTGAGCAAACCACCGTTTTCTTTGGAGGTGGGGTTGAGCAGATTCAAGTTGTGCCGGGCACCAATCTGCCAGCCGCTTATCTGGCCTACACCAGCCGCGTTGGCTTGAAAAGCACGCTCTTCCCACTGACTGTCGGCTGGGCAAGCGATACGCGCGACAGCGCACTAGCTCCTAACGCAGGCCAACTCCAGCGCCTCAATGGCGATTTGGCTGTGGTGGGCGATGCTAAATTTGTGCGCGGAAGCTATCAATATCAAGCATACATCCCGCTGAACAAAAAGTTCACCGTTGCATACAACACTGAGTTTGGCTGGGGCAAAGGCATCGGTAACACGCCTTTCCCCGTGTTCAAAAATTACCAATCGGGCGGCTTAGGCTCTGTGCGGGGCTTTGAGCAAAGCACATTGGGGCCACGCGACGTGACCGGTGCTTACTTGGGCGGCGCGAAAAAATTGCAAGGCTCGATTGAGCTTTTGGCGCCATTCCCGGGCGCAGGCAATGACCGTACCCTACGCATCTTCACATTTTTAGACGTGGGTAATGTGTATGCCGAGAGTGAAAAATTCAACCTCAGCGACATACGCGCGTCTGTAGGCGTGGGTTTGAGTTGGATCTCTCCTCTTGGCCCATTGCGCTTTGCACTGGCCAATCCGATTCGAAAGCAAGCTGGGGATAAAATCCAGAAATTGCAATTCCAAGTCGGCACCTCTTTTTGAAAATGTTTGCTATGAAGTCGAAGTTATTCTCTTATTTGGTTACAGGCGCTTGTGCCCTTGCTACGCTATGGTCCATCGGTGCTCAGGCACAAGAGTTCCGTATTGGTTTTGTCAACACAGATCGCATTTTCCGCGAAGCCAATATGGCCAAATCTGCTCAAACAAAGCTAGAAGCCGAATTCTCCAAGCGCGAGCGAGAGTTGGTGACACAAGGCGAAAAACTGCGTACCGATTCAGAGAAATTTGAAAAAGACGCACCGACCTTGCCAGAATCTCAGCGCAACACACGCCAGCGCAATTTGGTTGAGCAAGATCGCGATTTTCAGCGCAAGCGCCGCGAGTTTCAAGAAGACCTTAACAACCGTAAAAACGAAGAGTTGCAAGGCGTGCTCGAGCGTGCGAATCGCATTGTCAAGCAGGTGGCAGAAGCCGAAAAATATGATGTGATTTTGCAAGAGGCGGTGTATTTCAACCCCAAGCACGATATCACTGAGCGCGTGATTAAATCCTTGGATGCTTCGGGCGTGCGCTGAAGCTAAAAGCCTCAGCACGCACAAACCGCGGCAGAGGC
>JANMFP010000046.1:0-1879 GCA_031378135.1 Variovorax sp.
GCGATATTTAGCAGCGAATGAAAGATTCTGACCCGCTATGAATTTCACAGATTGGATCGGCACGATAGCCGCCTTTCTCACCACGAGTAGCTTTTTGCCGCAAGCGATAAAGACCTTCCGAACCAAGGATGTGAGCGGTATTTCGCTGTCCATGTATGGCATTTTTACGGCGGGTGTCGCACTTTGGCTCGCCTATGGTGTTTTACTCATGGCTTGGCCCATCATCGTCGCCAACACGATCACCCTCAGTTTGGCGCTCAGCATATTTGTGATGAAGCTGCGATATCGCAAGCTTTCATGAAACCTCACGGTTTTCTCCTCGTGTTTTGGAGTGTCTCTTCTAAGCCACCTCAGTGATAACCCCCTAACTTACTAGGGATACTTCAGCTTACGATTTGCGTTATCGAACGGTCGTTCTTTTTTAGCTGGAGTCAAATATGAAAAAATTTAAGTGGTTAGTCGGTGCAGCGCTTGCGGCTGCTTTGGTCGCGGGTTGTGGTGGCGGTGGGGGGTCTGCAACGAGCGACAAATTAAGCGGCGGTGCGGTCAAGGTCGTCGGCGACAGCTTGGCTGATAGCGGCGTGTTTGGCTTCAAGTTTTCCATGCAGGGCAATGCAGCCAATCCAATGTTGCTCTGGACGGATCGCATCGCTGCATCATTCGGAGGCACCTTGTGCCCACGTTACGCAGCGACGAGCGCGACAACCGTGGCTTTGAACCCCGCAGCGTCTGCCTGCACGAGCTATGCAGTTGGCGGTGGGCGCATCAATTTCCCACTTGCTGCCACGACGGGCTTTGCAATTCCTGAGCAGATGAAGCAATTGGCGACCGAAAAACCTTATTCACCAAACGATTTGCTGTTGGTGGATGGCGGAGGCAATGATGCCGCAGATTTGGTGGGCGCGTATCTCAAGGCAGGCCAAGGAATGCCTGGCGATTTTGTCGGGCTCGTTGGCTCTCTCGGTGTAACTGTCGCTGCGCCTAATGCGGCGGGTCTTGCTCAAGCGGGTACGTCATACATGCAAGCTCTTGCGGACAAGTTCTATAACGATATCAAAGTCCAAGCCTTGGACAAGGGAGCTAGAAAAGTTGCTGTCCTCAACATGCCTGGCATCACCAACACACCACGATTTCAAGATACTTTGAATCTTATTGCTTTAGGGTCTGGTGGCGGAGCAACTGGTGCCGCGGCTCGCGCACAATCCGAGGCTCTTTTCAAAAGCTGGGTTGAAGCCTTCAATGCACGTTTGCTTAGCAAATTCGCTGGCGAAAGCAGGGTTCTCGTGGTCGATTTTTATTCAAATTTCAACGACCAGATTGCTAACCCAGCTCAGTATGGTTTGACCAATGTGAAAACACCCGCTTGCCCATCTACCGGCACTGGCACCGATGGACTGCCAGAATACAGTGCACCAACCTGTACAGCAGACTCGCTCACTGCAACGCCACCGCCTGCAGGTGCTACAGGAGGCGCTAACTGGTGGAAAACTTATGCGTTCTCTGATGGTTTCCATCCCACAATCTATGGCTATCAGCTGCTCGGCCAATTGGTTGCTAAAGAGTTGGCAGTCAAAGGTTGGCTGTAACACATCATTCTGAGGATCACACTATGAAAAACATTTCTCTCCTTGCTGCTTGTGCTTTCTTGGCTTGCAGTGGTGCAGCCCTTGCTCAAAAAGCGGGCAGCTGGTCGGCCTCGGTGGGCGTCACTCAGATTGCGCCTGATGTTGACAGCGGCAATTTGTCTGCGCCTAGCTTGCCTGGCACGAAGGTGGATATCAACAGCAACACCCAGATCACAGGCGCTTTGAACTACGCGTTGACTGACAACATCGTGATCAATACGCCCTTGGGCTTTGGGTTTAAGCACAAGGTCAGT
>JANMFP010000279.1:0-2598 GCA_031378135.1 Variovorax sp.
TTGCATCTAATGATTTGGGCTCGCCTAAAGCAACCGCATACGCACGAATGGCTGATGCAGGGTCTTTCGCGCGATTCACAGAAAAAACTACATCCTCTGCACGAAATACGCTGCCATCATGAAATTTCACATTGCTTCGCAGCTTCATGCGCCAAACCGTAGGGCTGATTTGCTGCCAATTTTCAGCCAGCGCGGGCGCGATCTTCATCTGCTTATCACGCGCCACTAAGGTTTCATAAACCTGCCCATTGATCGAGTTCGTCAGCAGCTCATTTTGAGCATGTGGGTCTGCGGTTTGCATGTCTCCTTGAGAGGACCAGCGCAGAGTTTGAGCGCTAGACAAGGAGCTATACAAACATGCAAACGAAATTAAAGCTAATAACCGGACAATTTTCATGATGTTTTCTTTGATCAACATAGATAAGCAATTTATACAGCAAAACGATCATCAGCTTGACAAGGATAAATCCCGCTAACGTGTGCCTGAAAGATGCCTAGCTGAATAGCTCTACGCTAATGTACGCGCATGCAAGGGCGCGGCAGTGCTTGTGCCTGAGGCGCGTTGAGTGGTTTGCGCTAGCGCTCCAGGCACGCGCAGGCCACGCAGCGAGGCACTCACGCTGGCCGGCTCAAGGGCGCTAGGCAGACCTTGAGGAAGGCCGCGAGTCATGTCCCTGCTCGAATAAGGGGCGGGTTCTGGCCGTACGCTACCAATCTCCCCAAGTGCACCTACGCTGATCACTTCCTGGGCAGATGCGGGGCTAGAGAGGCTGCGCTTCGCAGCACCTTGGGCAATATGCTCCCCTACAAAAAAGGCTTGCTGCCGCCGAATGCTTTTATCAGCCACATCGCTGCGCTCCACCCAAGCATTCACCTGGGCCGGTGCTGCACCTGCGGCTGCAAGGGGGCGAGAAAGCACCAAGCGCCACACACCCGCTGGCGCTGCACCTGCTTTCTCGCTCGCTAACGTGGGCCGAATCGCCAAGAGCGCCATGCTGCCATGCCTTCCCCCCGCTGGCTTGCGTGGATAAATCAGGCTCGCTTGATTGGGTATTTGCGCAAAGCCCCATTTGCTGAGCGCAATGCTCTGGCCCTTCGGGCTGATCAGCTCCCAAGCAATTTCTTCCCCTTCAGGCAAATCGGGCAGCCAAATTTCTGCTGTGGTTAGCAAAGCATTCTGCGGCGAAACAAAAATAGAGAAAGTTTGGGCTGTAGGCGCTGCAAGCAAACATTGCGCATGGCAAGGCACTCGGTGCGAATTACCAGCCGCCACGACGATTTGCAGGCGTGGGCGATGCGTGATCAGCTCATCCAAAGCCTCATCGAGCAAGCTGGTGCCATCATGCGGCCCAGAGAGCGTGCCATAACTCATGTTGATCAGCACCCGCCGCATCACCCGCAATTCTCCGTCAGCCGTCGTTACTACATCGCCATCTCGGGCAAGTGGCCGATAGGTTTCTGCGCGGTCAATGATGTAGCGCACGGCATCGAGGGCTTGAACGCATAAGGCTGAGCCCGCTGTATCTTTTAAAAATCCTCGGCCAAACTCAACAGCCAAAATCGGCAGCTTTGCGGCTCTGTCGGTCGCTAGGGCATTGGGCTGCGTTTGCGAAGCAATCGGGTCGAGCCGCCCCGCCAAGAGATGAGTCACTGCGGTGCCATGCGCGCCCACGGGTGAGCGCATGGCTCGCCTGCGTAGGGCTTTGGCTTTCTGTTGCACGCTGGCAGGCGCGGGCTTGTACATCTCTTTTTTGGTGACGACTTGACCATAGCCAAAATACAAAGGGGTATTGCTCTTGCCTTGATTCTGCCGCCACACGCGTGCCACGCGAGTGATGTTGGCATCGTCGCGTAAATTGGGGTGTGCAAATGGGCAACCATCGTCAATCACCCCGAGCACGGCCTCATCATCCTTCAACTCATCTGCGCTTTGATATTCTCTGGCCTGATATTCTGACTTTGCGTATTGCCTAGCGCGCTCAGTGATTTCCTGCTTCTCCTGCAGGGTTGATTCAGTCGTATTACCTAAGAAAAAGCTTTCGATTTGCTTTTCTTTATCCTCTGGCAAGATAGCAGGCTCTCCCTGTCTAGCCAGCCCAACCTGCATGCGCAGCAGGTCGTTTAAATCTAAGAAATCACTCAAAAAATCTTTGCGCACCAAGCAAGTCACATAGCGTGCCCATTTCGCGCCAGGTCCTTCGGTGAAGCCGCGCCGATAAGCCGTGGAGATCAGTAAGGCGCGATTCGGGTTAGGAAGCCCTTTGTTCTTGGCAACATCAGCGGCCTCTTTATAGAAGCTTTTAGCCCCAGTCTTGATCTGCACGATAAACGGCAAATAATCTGGTTCACGGCCGTTGTCAAACTGCCGATAGCCTGCTAAATCGGCATAAACGAGATAGGGATCCATCGGCTTGCTGCTGGCCAAGCGCTTTTGCCAATCTGGATCAGGAATCAATTGATGAGTTGGCACGCCGTTACTCCTTCGCTGGAAAAATTGCAAGATGATCGTCCACAAGCGCTTCAATGCCATTCTTTCCAAGCTCGGCTCCAAAGCCATTCAATCGGAGATTTTTGATCGTCTGCACGATTTGCATCTCC
>JANMFP010000077.1:0-12640 GCA_031378135.1 Variovorax sp.
CTGCGATTAGCCCTTGCAAAAATCGGTGCAACGCAACATTGCATTCAATATGCATGCTTGTGTAGATTTATATTTCAAGCAATTTTCTGGCCATGATAAGCAAACACTACGCATCAGTTTTTCGAGCAATATCCCGACTGAATGCGGGTTTTAAATATATAAGTATTCAATTAGACTAAAAGAGAATTTAATGTGTAGATTTGAACTGCCAATATGCTTTCTGAAAAGCACATATAGATTCAGGCTTTAACATATCCAAAAACGAACTATATATGTCAATTTATTTCACTTTCACTTCTTCAAACCACACCTCAACGACATCTAAGATTTTGCTAGTAACCAGTTTGTTCTGGATCTCCGACGTTGCTTTTTCGCAAACCATTGATAAAAAGCAGATCAGTCCTTGGAAGGTTTCCGTAGGTTTAGGGGTTATATCTCTGCCTGAGTATGAGGGCGCCAGCAAGCGAATCAGCAGTGCGGCTCCTGATTTGAATGCCAGCTACAAATCAGAAGACTGGGGCACGTTCAGCATAGGCTCCAAGTCAAACGGAATCAGTTGGACAATTGTAGATAAGCATGCCTACTCACTGGGACTAAGTTTAGGGGCTGTACAAGGTCGCGTAGACAACAAGGATGGCACACTATTCAGACCAGGCAGCAAAAGACTTAAAGGTATGGGTGAGATCAAATCCACTGCTGAGTACGGCGTATTCGGACGTGTAAACGCTGGCATACCCTTGACCTTCGCATTTAAGAAAGATGCGGGTAACGGTAAGTTGAATGCCAAAGATGGTAGTTTTGATGGTAGCGGCGGCTCCGTTATTGAGCTTGGTGCTGATATTCCTTGGGAGATCAACAGCAAACTAGCCTTGTCCTTGTCGCCAAGCCTGGTATGGGCAGACAAAAAGCACAACCAAACTTACTTTGGTGTCACTGCTGCCCAATCTGCAAAAAGCGGTTTCAAGACTTACACCCCAAATGCGGGCATTAAAAGCATGGGCTTGACCCTGAACGGAAACTACAAAATAGACAATAGCTGGTCAGCAAACGCAGCCGTTTCCTTCACTCAACTCACAGGGGATGCGGCGGAGAGCAGCATAGTACAGAAAAAGGCACAAAGTCTTTTGTTTGTGGGTGCATCGTACACATTCTGATTTGCTTTAGTCACAACCGTTTCATAGCTCAAGCTAGATTGCTGGCTTAGCTATGACGTTAGTGACGAATGTCATAAACAACACCCCCTGATAAGGCTTCCCATGCTTGGCTTATGTTCGCGGCCTATCCCACTTGTTCTGGCGTTGGCCTTCTTTACCTTCATACCGATCCTGACGGCGCTCGTTCTTGTGTTTCAGATTCCGTCCGGCACATATCCCGAAGACAGCGCTCATCTGGCCATTGCTCCCATCACTTGGTTTGCTCATGTCCTCGCCGGAGCTGCTTTCGGGATCATCGGCCCCGTGCAATTCGTGCGCGCGCTCAGCGGCCGTTTCGGGGCGTTGCACCGCGTTCTAGGCCGCATATTCGTCCTTTCGGGTGCGATTCTTGGCCTCTCCAGCCTCTCGCTGCTTGCGCAGGTGATTTCACAAAGAACGCCTCTGGTTGATATCGCCCGCGGTCTCTTCGGCTTGGCGCTTCTAATAGCGCTCGCCCTGGCAATGGTAGCAATCCGAAACCGCGATTTCCTCCGCCACCGCGCTTGGGCGATCCGCGCTTACGCGATCGGCATGGGGTTGGGGGCCGTCTCGCTGGTGTTTTTCCCGATTTACTTCATCACGGGTCAACCCCCGACTGGCCTAGCTTCCGACATCCTCTTCGTAGCTTCGTGGGTTCTGACTATCGCCTTCGCCGAGGTGATCATTCGCCGCTCCTCCCGCTCTGCCGTGATCTAATAAAAACCGGGCCCGATAGGTTCATTTTATCGGTTGCGTCAGGCCATAAACCTTGTGTTGAATCGATGATTAAAACGTATATAGCCTAATAAATCCGCCACATCCAGAATGCGCTGCGCCACATCTTCTAGCTCCAATCCTGCGTCAATTACGGGCAGACTTTAATATGAAAAAACACTCATCGCGTCTATATCGAGCGCTAGTGTCCGCCGGCGTAGAGCGGGCGAGCGATACCAATCAAGTGCCGCGCCAAAGTGGCGTAGATGTGCCAAGGGCGTGTCATTTTCGCGTTGGGCAGCGTGTTGCGCAAAATCGTCTCGCAGCGAAAACCCATGTGATACAGGCGCTGAGACTGGGTGCACAAATTGATCTCGATATCGCGCAGCGACTTTCTGTAGGTCAGCTGTGCGAAGGCCATCGCGAAGAACTGATCCAAGCAAGTGAAGTCTTGGACTTTGAAATCTTCGTTGTGACACGCGACACAGCGGCGAAAAGTACTCATGGGCAAATGAGTCACAAGCTGAGCGAACACGAGCTTGCCTTGATGCATGGCGGTCTGAGGCGAGAAAACGCCAAAAACCGCGAGTCTGAAAATTCGACGTTCAAATCGAGGCCAGATGAAATGCTAAAACCTGCAAGTAAATCATTAACTTACGATGTTCTGATGTGAAACCGTTGGGACACTACTGATTCAAAATGAAAATTTCTATCCTAACGTTTGAAGGCTTCAATGAACTCGATTCATTGATCGCCTACGGCATGCTCAGCCGCATATCGCTGCTGGGTGATACTGAGTGGGAGGTGAAGATTTGCAGTCCTACGCCTCGTGTCACGTCCATGAATGGTTTGAACTTGGCTGCGCATGAGTTGCTTCCTCAATCGGCTACTTCAGATGCTGTGTTGATCGGCAGCGGGATAAAGACGCGCGAAGTGGCAGCAAGCCAAGAGATCATGGGCCAAATCACGCTGAATCCGTTGCGCCAGTTAATCGTCTCGCAATGCTCGGGCACTTTTCTCATGGCCAAGCTGGGTTTGTTAAAGCAAATGCCGGCCTGCACGGATTTAACGAGCAAGCCTTGGGTGCAAGCGGCAGGTGCGAACATCGTGAACCAGCCCTTCTTTGCGAGCGGCAATCTGGCCACAGCGGGCGGCTGCTTGTCTGCTCAATACGTGAGCGCTTGGCTCGTTGCACGCCTCAGAGGTTTAGAGGCGGCACGCGAGGTGCTGCATTATTTTGCACCTGTGGGCGAGAAAGAGATTTACGTGCAGCGCGCGCTGTCGCATATTGAACCTTCTTTGCCAACGAGGGTGATCCAGCCATGAAATTCTCCATCAACCAAGCCTTAAAGCACCTACCCGTTGCGCCAACCGAGAAGTATCCACAGGGAGACCGTTTGTCACAATGATGGCGGGTAGCCCGATGAATGTGGAGGTGTTGGCATCGAAAGTGCAAGGCTTTCAGCAGCCGCACACGCAAGATTAGCCATATTTCATTCCCAATTGTACGGGCGAGGTTGTGATCAATGAGCAGCGTTTTGACGCTATGAAAGGGGATGCGGTTTTGTGGCTGCTGGCGTAGCGCATTGGTTTGAGAATTGCAGCTAGAATTTTTTGAAATAGCTGAGTGATGTGAAGATATCCGTAACAAAAACTTATCTACGGGCAGCAAGCTTGGATATTGCTCAGAGACTTTAGAGGCTCTAGAAAAGTAAGTTTCCGCGGCAAGCCAATCCACTGTTTTGAAGTCTTTCTTCTTAGGTAAGACGCATCTCTCATTTGGCCTTTCGGCCGTCCCTCAAGCCACCTTAAGTCACACCTCTGCTTTGGGCATTTACTGCTTACGCTGCCCTTTTTGATGTGGAGCTTATCTGCTCCTGCGTGGTCTGCATCGTCGTGCACGGTCTGCTTTTTGTCGTGAACTGTTTATCAGCAATGTTGACATCGACATCGTTGGAGGCTGTGGTGTTCTATGATTCAATAAGCTTCATGTACAGATGCAATAGCGCTCTTTAAACAATGATTTCGACAAGTTATTCTGTGTGCGAGCCTTCGCAATCTAATTGGCAATTTCTGCATTCGCAAATCGAAGCGCGTGCAAATCATGAAGGGCGTAATGACTCGCAGATGGCGGGGCTTCGCTACTACAAATTCTCCAGCTTGATGGAGTATCAAAAAATCCAGCGACTTGTACCTGGGTATGTTGTTGTGGTGCAAGGGCAGAAGACGGCCGCGATTGGCGGTGCTTCCTATAGTTATGGTCCGCGGCAAAGCCTCGTGCTTTCCAGAGAGATGATATGCATGGGAACAGTCGTGCAGGGGGATGCACATACCCCCTATTTGGCGCTGCACTTGGATTTGCCGCCCGCTCTGATTGTAAAAACCTTGCTCGCAATTGCAACTCAAGACCGCGCTTTGGAAGCTATAGGCGACCAAAACGCTGCTGTCTTGCCTGTTGATGATCAAGTGCTCGAAGCCTTGTGCCGACTTTTGCTTGCGACTGATTCCATGATTGATCTGCTGACTTTAGCTCCTTTGGTGCTGGAGGAGGTCGTCGTCCGTTTGATCCGATCCGATTCTGGCAGGGCAATCCGATCAAGGTTTGCCGTTTCGCGAACAGCATTGAAAGTGCAAGAGTCAATGCAATACATCCAAACGCATTTCAAAGAGCCGATTACGGTGGATTTGTTAGCGCAGCGTGTCGCTATGAGCCCTTCGCATTACGCTCATTCTTTCAAGGAAGTTTGTGGTGTTAGCCCGATGCGCTATTTGCGCGATATTCGCCTCAATGAAGCATGTAACTTATTGGCCGGGAAAGTGCTTCGCACCAGCGAGGTGGCTAGCCATGTTGGCTTTCAAGCGACACACATTTTTCTCGTGAATTCAAGCGCCGATTTGAGCATTCACCAGCGCAATACGTTCAGCGTGTATCGGTAGATATTTTCGCGAAATAGCTGCTCAAATCGCAGAATTCATCATCAGATTAGCAGTCCGAGGGATGGCCTTGTCTCGCGCTACGCCATATGCTTGTTGTAGCTCGAATCAAATCCATGTGTATTCAGATATTGCATGGAGGAGATCAGCTTTACTTCAACTCTTTAGGATTTCAAATGTCAAATTCATTCGCGCATCCGCGCCGCAATATGCTCTCCAATAGTTTGGCTGCTGCCAGTACCCTACTTGTGAGCTCCGCAGCTCAAAGCCAAACGCCTTTAAAAGGCAAAGTGTTGAATTCACAAGGTGGCATCAAGCTCATCATTACTTTTGAAACTAAGCCTGATGCAGTCGAGGCCTTTTCTGCGTTAATGGATCGAGTCAAGCAAGACTTGCCGCAAATTGCAGGATGTAGGGGCGTACGCGTTTTTCAGGGAAAAGAAAATAGCAGTATTTTTACTCTTTTAGAGGATTGGGAATCTGAGGCAGCACACAAAGTTCATATTGATCGGGTTATCTCGTCTGGTGCTTGGGAGAAAAGTATCGCGATTCATTTGGATAAGAAGCCAGTGAATCATTACTACATTGAGTATGCACAGCGAAATGTATGAATAGCCGCTAGCTAGCCCGTTCTCAAACTTGAGGAAATAGCTATGCCTTCGTTATCTGGATGGGTGTAAAACTCAGATAGTCTTAGAGCAGCCTTTCAATAGCATCGAAAACTACGACCTGAGCGCACCGTTCTTTAGAATAAGTAAAGCTGCGTTCAGGCTTTATGCGGCGCGGCGACTCCAAAAAGGAAGCCTCCATTTAAATAGCGTGGTCTGCTGCGGGGTCATCGGTGTCTCTTGTGCGTGTAAAAAAAGCAACTGTTCTTCAACTACTTTTAATTTAGCTTTCTTGGCCGCTTGGAGTGGGCTAAAACCATCCAACTCGGAGTACGTATCGGGATTGGCGCCGTTTGCAAGCAACTCTAGCGCCACATTCTGTTGTTCAGCCAAGATGCAAGCCACCAAAATGGTGCCAAAGTACTCCGGATGAATGTGGTTAACGTTGACGCCGTTTCGGATGTGATACTGCACGAGATCCATGTCGCCAGCACATGCTGCGTCAAAAAGTTCTTTCCAGTTACCTGATGACATGATGTGTTATTTTTCCAAACTCGAATATTCAAATGGATCAATCAACTAGATCAGCGCATGCTGTATTTCCGTATTTACAAGGACACGCACTCAAAATAAACTGTAGTTTAAGGTCATATGGTAGAAAAAGTTGGCGGCTCGTCTTGAACAAGACTTGAGTCGGGTGGTGTAAATCGTGACAAGTGCTTCGGCGCAATAGCTTTTGCTAGTCGATGATTCAAAAAAGCTCAACCGAGCAAATCTGCCACGTCCAGCATCCGCTGCGCCACATCGGCCAGCTTCAAGCCTTTGTCCATCGCAGTTTTTTGTAGTTTTTTATAGGCTTCTTGTTCAGTCAATCCTTGGCGCTGCATGAGCAGGCCTTTGGCGCGGTCGATGGTTTTGCGGTCTTGCAGCTCTGAGCGGGCGCTCTGTAGCTCTTGGCGCAAGCTTTGCTCGTGTTCAAAGCGTGCCATGGCCACATCCATGATGGGGCGAATTCGGTCAGGTGCGAGGCCTGCAACGATGTAAGCAGTGACGCCCGCTGCAACGGCAGCCTTGACATTAGAAGTGTCGTTGTCTTCGGTGAACAACACAATAGGACGCGGAGCTTCCTGGGTAGCGATCACCACATGCTCCAACGCGTCTCGGGCATCGCTTTCGGCATCTACGATGATCATGTCGGGCTGCAATTGGGTGATGCGTTGCGCCAAGAAGCTGTCTGCCGGGAGCACAGCGATGAGGTTGTAGCCGCTCTCAAGCAGGCCGATGCGCAACTCCCGGCTACGCACCGCCTCTTTGGCAGCGTGTTCGTCTGTCATGTCTGGATCGAGCGATTCTGGCGCGACAACGATAATTCGCAGTTTTTGAGCGGCTGAGATGGGCTCAGTCGGCAAGGACTTGGATTGCATGGCGGGTGATTTGGGCATGCTCATACCTGAGTAGTGCAAAATTCAGGCCAATATGTTGATCTTAGGATTTGAATCTTCTTGCGATGAAACGGGCGTGGCTTTGGTGCAGGCCTGTCTGCCGGATGGCTCAATTGCACCAGAAGCATGCAAAGCCTTGCCGATTCCTACGCTTCTTGGTGCGGCGCTGCACAGCCAAATAGAGATGCATCGCGCTTACGGTGGTGTGGTGCCGGAGCTGGCGAGCCGGGATCATATTCGTAGGCTGATTCCATTAACAAAAGAGGCGTTGGCCGGCGCAAATGTTGCACTAAGCGCTATTGATATAGTAGCGTTTACGCGCGGGCCGGGCTTGGCGGGCGCGCTGCTCACAGGCGCGGGGATGGCTTGCGCACTGGCGGCGAGCTTAGGCAAACCAGTGATGGGCGTGCATCATTTGGAAGGGCATTTGCTCTCTCCCTTTTTAAGCGCTGATCCACCGGAGTTTCCATTCATTGCGCTGCTGGTGAGCGGCGGGCACACTCAGCTCATGCGCGTGGATGGCGTGGGGCAGTATGCGCTGCTAGGCGAGACAATTGATGATGCAGCAGGTGAGGCGTTTGACAAAACTGCCAAATTGCTGGGCTTGCCCTATCCGGGCGGGCCCCAGCTGGCTCTGCTTTCCGAAGGTGATGATCAGTCTCAGCCCGGAAATCCTCTGGCCTTTAAATTCCCACGGCCATTGCTCCACAGTGGCGATTTAGATTTTTCGTTTGCGGGCCTCAAGACGGCTGTGCTCACGCAAATCAAGCGTTTGGTGGGTGATGTGCCTGAGGGCGCAACGGTGCGTGGCGCGGGTGTTGAATCCTTGTCGGAGGCGACAAGGCGCGATTTAGCAGCGAGCATTCAAGCGGCGATCACAGAAGTGCTCATCAAAAAATCACTCAAAGCGGTGCAGCAATCTGGGCTGAAACGCTTGGTGGTCGCCGGTGGCGTGGGCGCTAACAAGAGCTTGCGCGAACAATTGAATGCTGCTTGCGCCAAGGCAAATGTTCGCGTGCATTACCCCGAGCTGCACTTGTGCACTGACAACGGCGCGATGATTGCACTCGCAGCTGCCATGCGGCTGCAGCATACCGGTTTGGCAGCTGCTATGCGGCTGCAGCATGTTGAATCTGCAGCTATCCGGCTTCATGCAAAAAAGGCGCAGCTCTCGCAGAGCTACGCCTTTGATGTCAAGCCGCGTTGGCCGCTTGATCAACTGTGATGTTGCATGATCAGTTGATCGTCAAGAGCGTTTGGCGGCTCTCAGGTGCGACTTTCGCAAACTTGATGGTCAACACGCCATTCTCAAGCTTCGCTTCACTGCTTGCCGCATCCACATCGCTGGCTAGCTTGTAGTTGGCGCGCACGGTGCGTGGCGCATCGTCTTTGGAAGCAATACGCACGATGCGGCCTTCGATGCCAATCGTGAGCTGATCTTTGGCTAGGCCTGGCACATCCATGCTGATGGTGATGAAGGCTTCATCGCTTTCAATATGGCTGCGTTGGCCTGCTTGATCAAGCGCATCACCGAATACACGATCAAACGTGTCGGAATGTGCCCAAACGCTGGGCACGTAGGCTGAACCATTCAAGGCAGCGCGGTGAAAATTTGAATGTGTACGAACAGGTGCAAAGAACATGATGAACTCCTAGTAAACTTCACGGCTTTTGCGCTGTTCATCACCGTGATGAGAGCGTTGCCGCATGCAGAGAATCTGCGGTGCATTGCAAAAGTTTCAAGGGGGATTCCAAATGCCGCAAAGCAAAAATATTTCTAAACGCAGGCTCTTGAAAAGCATGCTTGCCGTCACTACATCCGGCGGTTTTTCACATGCTTTTGGGCAAATAGCCGGCATCAATATTGGGCGGATTGCTCCGATAAAGATAGCATTGATTGAGGCACTTTCAGGTGCGTTTGCCAACACGGGCGAGGCTGTATTTCGCAATTTACTTTGGGCTACAGAGCGCGTGAATCAACGCGGTGGTGTGAAAGTTGCAGGAAACACTTTCCGGCGTTTAGAGATCGAGCGCTACGACAGCAAAGGCCAAGTGGAGGAGGCGCTTGCGATGCTTCGCGCTGCGATTGACGATGGCGCGCAAATCATCATGCAGGGCAATAGCTCGTCTGTTGCAGCCGCTTTGATTGATGCGATCAATAAACACAATGAGCGCGTGCCCGAAAAGCGCTTGGTGTTTTTGAATTACTCAGCGGTCGATCCGATTTTGACGAACGAGAAATGCAGCCCGTGGCATTTCCGCTTTGATGCGCATGCGGATATGCGCATGGCCGCGTTGATGGAAGTGCTTCGCGAAGACCGTACTTTGAAAAGCATCTACCTGATTGGCCAAGATTACAGTTTCGGCCAAGCCGTGCTCCGCGAAGGCAAACGCCAGCTCGCAGCGCAGCGCGCCGATATTCAAATCGTGGGCGATGAGCTGCATCCGCTCGGCCGCATCAAAGATTTCGCCCCTTATGCCGCCAAGATCAAAGCCAGCGGCGCCGGGGCCGTGATGACGGGCAACTTCGGCAACGATCTCACGCTGCTAATCAAAGCTTGCAAAGAAGTTGGCTTCGATGGCAAGTTCTATACCTTCTATGGCAATGCACTTGGCGCGCCGGCAGCGATTGGCGAAGCAGGCATTGGCAAAGTGATCGCTGTGGCGGATTGGTTGCCTAATGTGGGCGCACCAGACGGCATCGTGCGCGGTCTCAATGGTGGAAGTAGGCAGCGTGAGGCAGATGCTTTTATGCAGGCCTTTAGAGCGCGATTTAGCAAGCCAGAAGATGATTACGTTCACATGCGTATGCACTTGCTGATGGAGGCGCTTGCGCAAGCCTTGCAAGGCACGAATTCTGCGGGCTTGATTGATGCTAATGCGTTAGCGCAGCGCCTTGCCAAAGCGAATGTAAGCCTCTTTGGCCAAAGTGGCAGCATGCGCAGCACAGATCATCAATTCCAGCAGCCACTTGTGGTGGGCATCATGGACAAGCAGGGCACGCCCGGCGTGAAATACGATGTAGAAGGCTCAGGCTATGGCTTTCGCGTGATCCGCGTGATTGATGCGGCAAAGGCGCAGATGCCCAGCAGTTGCAAGATGGTTTCGGTTGGCTGAAATTAACTGACTAATTCAGAAATTAATACCGGACGCAGAAGACGCAAAAAAAGACAAAAAAAAGAAAAAAAGAAAAAAAGAAAAAAAGAAAAAAAGAAAAAAGAAAAAAGAAAAAAAGAAAAAATGAATGAATTAAAAACTTCTTTGTTATTTCTTCTTTTTGGTATTCCTTCTGCGTAACCTTTGCGTCTTCTGCGTCCGGTATTTCGGTATTCAACGCTTAGAGCGCCAACACATTAATCAAATACCGGCGATTCAACACCCAGCACTTTGTGCAGCTTCGGCGAGGTGGTGGTGTATTGCAAATGGATCTTGCCCTTCTCGGGGAAGATGATGGCAGCGGCAGCGAAGGCAGCTAAAGCGCATTCATGGAAGCCAGAAAGGATGAGCTTCTTTTTACCGGGATAGGTGTTGATATCGCCCACGGCGAAGATGCCGGGCACATTGGTAGAGAATTTTTCTGTATCCACCACAAGCTGTTTGCGCTCGATCTCTAAGCTCCAGTTGGCAATGGGGCCAAGCTTAGGGCTGAGGCCAAAGAAAACGAGCAGCATATCGAGCGGCACGGTGCGCGTTACGCCATCGCCGCCTGTGACTTTGATTTGTTCGAGTCTGCCATCGTTGGCCACAATGTCGGTGATCTGGCCAACATCGAATTGCATTTCATAAGCGGCGCAGAGTTCTTTCATCTTCGCAACGCTGGCTGGCGCGGCCTTAAAGCCATCGCGGCGATGCAGCAAGATCACGCTCGCGGCTTTGTTCGGGCCTTCTTGTGCAAAGTTGAGCGCCCAGTCGAGCGCGGAATCGCCGCCGCCCACAATCACGAGATGCTTGTCTTTGAAGATGGCAGGATCTTTGACGCTGTAGTGCAGCTGTGAGCCTTTGAATTCATCCAGGCCATCGACTTTGAGCAAGCGCGGCTCGAATGCACCCACGCCAGCGGCGACGAAAATGGTTTTGGTGAGGAAGCGTGTGCCTTTGTCTGTCTCGACATAAAAGCGGCCATCGCCCTGTTTCTGAACGGCTGTGACGGTTTGGCCCAAATGAAACGTCGCACCAAATGGAGCAATCTGCTTCATGAGCGAATCGGTCAGCTCTTTGCCGGTGCACACAGGAATCGCTGGAATATCGTAAATTGGCTTATCGGGATACAGCTCAATCGGCTGGCCACCAGGATAGGCGAGGCTGTCGATCACATGCGCCTTGATCTCCAAAAGGCCCAGCTCAAACACCTGAAACAAACCCACCGGGCCTGCGCCGATGATGACGGCATCCGTTTCAATCGGGCCATCGTGGGCATTGGCAGTGTTGACGACTTCTTGATTCAATTGTGGTTCCATGGGGTGTGCCTGAATACAAAACTATTTAAATACCGGACGCAGAAGACGCAGAGGTTACGCAGAAGACGCAAAAGAGACAGAAGAAAAGAGAAATTGCAAAATATAAAATGAAAGAAATGAATAAATCAATCAAAAAACTTTCTTGGTATTTTTTGGTATTCCTTCTGCGTAACCTTTGCGTCTTCTGCGTCCAGTATTCGTATTTAAAAATCTCAGCGTTCCAGCAAAGCCAATTTCCCAGCCTTGTCTTTCCATTCATCCGCATCCGCAGGCGCAGGTTTGCGCTTGGTGATGCTTTTCCAGCCTGCTTTTTGCGAGAGCTCAACGTTGAGTTTGATGAAATGCAATTGGTCTGCTGGCGCATCTTCTTCGGCGTAGATCGCGTTCACAGGACATTCAGGAATGCAAACCGCGCAGTCGATGCATTCATCGGGATCGATGACGAGCATGTTGGGGCCTTCGCGAAAGCAATCCACGGGGCATACGTCCACGCAGTCGGTGTATTTGCATTTGATGCAGGCTTCAGTAACGATGTGGGTCATGGCAGGGCCGGAAGAATAAGATTAATTGGTGTAAACCCTTGATTTTACAAGGGAAAATTGACATCGATGAGTGAATGGTTTCTAAGCTGAGTGCAATGTTTGCGGACTTATTGCACCAGCACCGCGCCCGATGTTTTGTGGCTCGCAGTGTCCACCAAAATCAAAGCACCAAGCGTCTTGCTTTGCGCATAGGGCAACACGCAAAGCGGCTGTTGCAAAGCGAGTTCTACTGTGCCGATTTCGTTGGCTTGAAGCTGCGTGGCTTCAAGGCCTGCCATCGAATGGATATCAAAACGCTGCACGATACGCTGCACTTTGGCTTTGATCCAGCGATGGCCATGCAGCGCGAGATAAGTGCGGCCAGCTTGCAATGGCTCTTCGTCGAGCCAAGCCACGGTGGCAGTGATGCTGCGGTGCGGCTCAATCGCTTGCGGCATAAGCAGCCAATCGCCGCGCGAGATGTCCACTTCACGATCTAGCACGATGCCATAGCTTGTGTTCAAACCAAGATCGGCTTGCAAGGGTGCGCGCGCATGATCGAGCAATTGCGCGATCTTTGCCGTTTGCCCGCTTGGGAAGACTTGTAAGTCTTGGCCAACTTTTAGCGCTCCGCTAGCCAAGCGCCCCCAAAATGTGCGGCGGCCTTGCGCGACTGTAGCGCTGCTGGAATCTTTATCGAGCCACTGGATGGGCAGCGCGGTTGGCACATTGCGCTCTTCTTCCAGAGCTGCTTGCGCAGGCAGTTGCTCTAAGATTTGTAGCAAGCTGCGC
>JANMFP010000105.1:0-1677 GCA_031378135.1 Variovorax sp.
CAATCTGCGAACGCATGCCACTGCGGATCAGTGGGTGATCATCGGCAATCAGCAATTGGATGGATGGGCTCATGCTGGGATGTCCTCGCCGTGCAAAGATTCCAACCACATGCGCAGCACCAAAGGCCGCACCGGCTTGGGAGAGAAAAACCAGCCGCGTTGCGTGACCTGTTCACGCAATTCAGGGCTGATATCGCCTGTGAACACCGCAATGTGCAGGGGCAGCGCGTCTGGGCAAATGGCCAGCGCCGCCTCACCCACACTGAACGCGCTCTCGCCCTGCGCCAGCCAATGATCCGTGAGCAAGGCCACGCGCTGGGCAGAAGCAGCCCATTGGCCCAGTTGGGCCAGATGCGAACAAGCTTCTGCGCTGTCCGCAGCAACACAATTCGGCACACCCCAGCTTTGCAGCAGAGACTGCATGGCCTCACGCGAAGCTTGCTCATCATCGACCACGATCACCGCCCAATGTTTCAAATCAGTGGGTTTTCTTTGGTTTTGGGAGGGTTTTAGGCCACTAGCCGGCATAGAATCTGCACATAGCGCTATTGAAAATGTAGCGCCTTGCTCGCTGCGCGAGATCAGACCAATCCGCGATTGCAGCAAGCTGGCCATGCGGCGCGCCACCGCCAAACCCAGCCCCAAGCCGCTGTTTGAATCGCGCTGCGGATTGTGCAATTGGTAAAACTCTTCAAAAATCAGCGCCTGCTGCTCAAGCGCGATGCCCGGCCCAGTGTCGCGCACCTCAAAGCGCCAGCCCTTACTTGCAAGTTCAGCTTGACCAGCCTGCACGCTGGCACGACGAACCACAACCAGCACCGTGCCACGCGCCGTGTATCGCACCGCATTGCCCACCAAATTCGAGAGCACGCGCCACAGCAGCGCAGGATCGGCTCTGACGGCGGCTTGGCTGTCTGCACAAGGCCGGATCAGCAGCGCCAGCCCCTTGGCCTGCGCCAGCTCGCGATACGTCGCATCAATCCGATCCAGCAGCTCCTGCACCGGCACCGCCTGCCAATTCACAGCCACCGCACCCGCATCGAGCCGCGCCACATCCAGCACCTCATCGACCACATCAGAAAAATGCGCCACGCCGCCTTGCAGACGCGCCAGAATGGCCTGCTGCTGTGGATCTTGGCTGCGCTGCTGCAAAGCATCGGCCAGCAAAGCCACGGCATGCACGGGCTGGCGCAAATCATGGCTGGCTGCGGCAAGAAAGCGGCTTTTGGCCTCGCTCGCAGCCTCGGCACGCTCTTTTTGCGCCTGCACCTCGGCCAGCAAGGCCTCGTTGCGATAGCGCTGCGCCAGATCGCTGTGCATCACCTGCCCAAAGCGCCGGCTGGCCGCCACCAACACCGCCCAAAACACCCCCAAATACACCGCGCTCACCCAGCCGATTTTGCTGCCTTGCGAGAGCGCCAGCCAGATCATTTGCGCTGTGCTGCCCAGCAAAAAAGGCGTCACAAACGCAGCCACCGCTTGGGGATAAATGCAAAACTGCGTGAGCGCACCTGCCGACATGATGGCTGCCAAGGTCAGGGCATAAAACATCGCCGTCTCGTTGCCGCTGGCGGTCGATGCCAGCATCCACAAGCCCAGCACCGTGCCCATCACGCCCAAGCGCAGCGCCACGCCACGCATCCAAACGCGCGGCGCGAAATCTTCTCGCAGTTTGGC
>JANMFP010000119.1:0-3326 GCA_031378135.1 Variovorax sp.
TTCCAGCAGTGTGGCGCGTGGGCTCACTTCCACTTTCATGGCGGCCTGGGTCGTGTTGCGCAGCGTGAGCTGAGCGCGGAATTCATCACCTTCGCGCACCAGCGGCGGCAAGCCACTGATGATTTGCAAATCTTGGCTTGAACGAATCGTGATCTGCCCCGTGCCGAATCGGCTGCTGCCATGATCGGCCACCGCCACGATCTTGAAGCTACTTATCGCATCATTGATCGGCACATTCACCGTGGCTTGGCCATTCGCATCGAGCTGCACTTTTGGATTCCACAAGAGCAAGGTATCGAGCAACTCACGCGTCTGCCCGCGCCCACCGCCGCCGCCCGCAGGCACGGCCTTGCGCCCGTAATGCCGGCGGCCAATGATTTCCATTTGCGCCGTGGATGTTTCAACGCCCCAAGCGCGCGGCTGTAGCATGGCATCCAAAAGATTCCAAGTGTCATTGCCAGAGAGCTCAAGCAGCGCAAGATCGACCGCAGCAAGCGCCACCTCCGCATTCGCCGCAGGCTTGCCATCGGGCAGCTTGGCCGTGATGCTGATCTTGGCTGTGCCACGCACAGGGTAGCTCTCTTTATCAGCAGCGACTTTCACATCCAGCGTATACGCTTTGCTGCCCACGCGCAGCTCGGCCACGCCGAGGCGGAATGCGGGCTTGCTCAAATCCACGAGCGCAGTGGGGGCCGTGTATTCCTGCCCCTCCACCCAAAACGCTTGCCACCACTCGCGCGGCGCAGCATAGCCCCATTGGAAAAAACTGTACCAAGGCACTTCGCGCAGCCGCCCGCGCAACACCAGTGCCGAGACGAAAACATTCGGCCCCCAAGCATCTTCAATTTTTATTTCAATCGTGGGATCTTGCCCGTTGAGTTGCACGATGCGGTGCTGCAAAATGCCCTCGCGCTCCAATGTGACGAGCGCCGTGGCGAAGCGAAAAGGCATGCGCACTTGCAGCTTGGCCGTCTCGCCAGCGGAATAATTCTTCTTCTCGGGCAAGAGATCAATCCGATCATGATCCTCGCCGCCAAACCAGAGCTCGCCTTGCTTCGTAACCCAGACGCTGCTGGCCGCTTGGATGCTGTTGCCATCTTTATCGGTGGCAGTCACGATGAGCTCCACCTCACCTGCTTCGCCCAGCTTGGTGTCGCAAAGCAAAAGCCCACGCGAATCGCTCGTGCCATCACACACTTTGCCGAGATCTTTGATCTCGGTTTTGTTGTCGTAACTGTAGAAGCCGCCCACCATGCGCTTGCGGCTGGTGGTGGTGATGCGCGCAATCGCTTGCACTTGCAATTTCACACCGGGCTGCGCTTTGCCAGAGAGATCGAGAGCAAGCGCTTGGAATTTAATCTTCTGGCTTGCCGATGCCCAGCCTTCCGTGCGAATGCCCGCGACCACAGCTGCTGGCCAAAGCGTCTGAGTGCTTCTTAGGGTTTGAATCTCACCATTCGGGTCAGCATAAGTTGCTTCCAAAATGATGTCTTGCGGCTGTTTGGGCTTGGGCAGTTTCTCAATCGTGAGCTTGCCGCCGCCGGTCTTGTCAAGTGTGATCGGGAGTTTGTCGGCGATCAGTTTGCTGTCTCTTGCTGAAATAGATTCTTCGTTGTCTGAATCTGAATTGTTGTTATTGGCGTTGTCTGTGGCATCTCGCTTGCCATCATTTTTGCGAGGCGGCTCAAAACTGTAGGCTTCAAAATCTGGATAGCTTAAATATTTGCCGCGCACCATGGCCGAAACGCGCACCGGCAAATTGCTCGCAGGGCCGCCCGAGACGTAATTGATTTGCACTGCGGTAGGCAAACTCGCTGCATTCACGAGTGGCTTTTTATCTGCGGGCAAGATGCTGCCTTCCAGCACAGGCAAGCGGAATTCTTCCACGCGAAATTGCGTGGTGCTGTAACTTCTTTCTTCCCCTTTTTGCGCCTTGCGCGCCAGGCTCACAGAATAAACACCCAGCTTGGCAGCCGGTGGAATCGCGAAGACGCTCTCGCTCGATAAACCTCCCGTTGCCGTTTTGCGCCAAGCCAGTGGCTGCTTAAATACGGTGCCCGAGCCCACATGCGTGATGCTCAGCTCATCGGGCGCATCCTTTTCAGCCACCGTGCCAAAGCCTTCTGCTTTGAGCGTTCGCAGCACATGCTTCATGCCTACCGTCTCCCCAGCGCGAAATAAGCTGCGATCCAAAATAGTATGCGCAGCACGATCGCTTTCGCTTTGCAGCGAAGTGCGCAAATTAAAGCGCCAAGGCTCAATGCCTTTTTGCCAATCGCTCCAAGTAAACGCCATATCAGGCACACCATCCGCACCGGTGTAGCGGGCGCTCACGAAGTAGGCGCGGTTGCCATCCTCGTATTTGCCCACGCGCGGGCAAGGCGGTGCTTCGCTGTCGATCCCGCTGAGCTTGGCCACGCCTTGCGCATCGGTGCGGCCGCTCGCAACCAGCTTGCCAGAGCAATCCGACACACGCACTTCCGCGCCCGCCACCACCTTTGCTTTATCCAGCGTCGTCACCCAAGCCAGAGAATTTTCTCTTCCCAGCTTGAAATGCACGCCAAGATTGGTCACCAAGGCCGAGGTGCGCACATACATCTTGCGATCTTTGCCCAGCTTCTCATCGAGTAAAGCCGCGCCCAAGCGCTGCGATGCAATTTCCACCACATGAAAACCCGGCGACAAAGGCACACCCACCACTTCAAAAGGCCGGCCTTTGCCGTTGCTAGCTTCAGCGCCTTCAGGCTTGGGCAGCTCCAGCGAGCGCGTCGTCACATTCTTTCCCAGCAAAGGCGATTCACGCGATTCGCGATCTGTGCGGTTGGCGCGCTGCACTTTGCGATACCAATCGATGATGGCCGCATCGCCCGCGACCACCAGATCGCTGATTTGCCCGGCTTGCCTGCGTGTCTCTTGGCCAACGCTAAACGCCTTGACCGGTAGCGCCTGCTCCACATTGCGCAAGGTCACAGGCAGCAACGCCAGCGTGGCTGTTTTATCGGAGCCGGGTTCCGCGAAGCGTTCAATCACACCAAAGCTACTTGCCGCGAATTTCGCCAGCGGCGGCGGGCCAGCGGTGCGTGTTTTGAGCGGGAAGCTGTCCGCGTTGCGCAACGTGCGGCCAGAGGCATCTACAAACCCACTGGGCAGCTCAATACGCAATTCCGCTTCTTCCGGCAAGGGCACTTTAAACACCACATTTTGAATCGCATCATCGGCCTCGCCTTCCTCCAGCGTGGGCTTCAAAGTGATCGAGCCGCTTTTGAGCGCGATGCCTTGCGCCATTTTTCGCGTAATGGGGCTGGAGAAACGCAAACTGATGGGCA